>JAJUHY010000182.1 GCA_029265735.1 Marinobacter segnicrescens
AATTTGCGGAATCCATCCTTACGGACTATGAAAGAAATCTCAGGGCCTCAGGTATCCGGATCATGGGCTGTGTGCCGGACTCGGCCCATCCGCGGGTAGATGCGCGGCATCACTTACCGGCACCGGAGGATCTCTATCAGTTCTGTCGCCAGAACCGTATTTCTGAAATCGTCATTGCCCAGCAGGAGCGTCGCCGGAGTGAAGGCGGGCGTCTGCCGGTGGAGGCGCTGATGGAGTGCAAGCTGCGGGGCATCGCCGTGACCGATGCAGTAGCGTTCTACGAGCGGGAGCTGAAGAAGGCGCGGCTTGAGCTGGTCCACCCGTCGTGGATTCTGTTTTCCGATGGCTTCAAGGCGTCCCGCTCCCGGGACCTGACCAAGCGGGCGGTGGACCTGGTTATCAGTCTGACGCTGGCGGTAATTATGGCTCCCATTATGCTGCTGACCGCACTGGCCATCGTGCTGGAAACCGGGCGGCCCATTCTGTACAGCCAGGATCGGGTCGGGGCCAGGGGCCAGATTTTCCGGATCTATAAATTCCGCAGCATGCGGCAAGATGCGGAAAAAGACGGGCAGGCCCGGTGGGCTGCACAGAATGACAGCCGCATTACCCGGGTCGGTGCGTTTATCCGCAACACGCGGCTGGATGAGTTGCCTCAGTTGTGGAACGTGATCAAGGGCGAGATGAGCTTTGTTGGTCCCCGTCCGGAGCGGCCAGAGTTTGTCGAGCAGATCAGGGAGCAGGTGCCTTTTTATAACACCCGGCATTATGTGAAACCGGGACTCATGGGGTGGGCTCAGCTGAATTACCCCTACGGTGCATCAATCGAAGACGCACGGGGCAAGCTGGAATACGACCTATACTATTCAAAGAACCACAGCATCGTGATGGATTTTCTGATTATGATCCAGACGGTTGAAGTGGTGTTACTGGGGAAAGGGGTGCGATAACAACATGGATAGCTACACAGCACGAGCACTGACAACCGCATTTATGGTTCTGCTGACATGGCTGCTTGCGGCCTGTGCCGGCGTTCCGGAAGGACAGAATAACCCGCCGGCTTCGATGAGCAAGCCGGACGACTACCGCATTGGTGTCGGCGATACGATTTCGGTTCATGTCTGGCGTAACCCGGAGTTGACCCGGGCCATTGTCGTACGCCCGGACGGCCATATCTCCATGCCTTTAATGGGAGATGTAGAGGCCGAAGGCATGCGCCCGGAAGACCTGGCGCAGGAGATTACCACCGGTCTCAGTGAGGTGATCCGTAATCCCGAGGTGACCGTGGTGGTTGATAGCCCCGTGAGCGCAGAATTCCGCAGCCGGGTACGAATCACCGGACAGGTCGGACGGCCGATCTCCATCCCTTACCGGCAGGGCATGACTGTGCTTGATCTGGTGCTTGAGGCTGGCGGACTGACACCATTCGCCGCTGGTAATCGGGCCGTCATGCATCGCCAGACCGGTGAAGAGTATGAGAGCTTCGACCTGAACCTGAAAGCGATTCTGGAAGATGGCGATATGCGCACTAACTACACCATCCAGCCGGGTGATGTGGTGAGCGTTCCCCGCAAGTCGCTGTTGCGTGGAGAGCTCTGATGGACTGGCGGTACATTCTCGATATGGCAAATGCGGTAAAGCTCGAGCTTTACCGTTATCGGGTGCTGGCCGCCATCATCTTCATGTGTGTTACGGCCGGTGTACTGGGGCTGGGCTATGTCACGCCCAAGACCTATACGTCGGAGGCCCTCCTGTACGCGGACTCATCCAGCATATTGCAGCCCCTGTTGAGGGGTACAGCTGAGGTGACTCCCATCGATCGCGTTAATGAAGCGCGGGAGATGCTGCAGAGCCGTTCCTATCTGGAGCAGGTGGCCTTCGATGCAGGATTACTTACCGGCGCAGAAACCGATAGTGAAAAAAGCCAGAAAATTGCGGCTTTGCGCAACGCGCTTACCATGCGGGTTTCCAATCGTAATTTCCTTGAGCTTGGCTACCGCAGTGACAGTCCGGACAAGTCGTTTCGTGTTTTAAGTGCCGCCCTGAACCGTTTCATGGAGCGTACGTCCGCGAAGAAACGGTCGGAAAGTCAGGGCGCCTACCAGTTCATTGATGCGCAGGTAGCGACTTACCGGCGTCAGCTGGAGCAGGCCGAAGAACGGCTGAAGCAGTTCCGTTCGGAAAACCAGGACGGCACCTCGTCTAACGTCCAGAGTCGCATCGAGCGCTTGCGAGCTGAAATTGAAGACCTCCGTCTGGCGATTCAACAGACCGAAGCTGAGGTGGAGCTTACTACCGCCCAGTTGGCTGAAGAGCAACCGTACCGGACTGTGAGCCGTGGCGGCGGGGGCACCGAAGTGGATCGTCAGATTGCCCAGCTTGAAAGCACCCTCGCTGACCTCCGGTTGAGCTATCACGATACCCACCCGGACATTGTTTCGGTAATGGGACAGCTGGAAGATCTGCGCGCTCGCAAGGCCCGGGGCGATGTGGGCCGCCGGAACGTAGCGGCCAGCGATGTCATGGAGAACCCCGTCTATGAACAGCTGAAGCTGAAGCTGTCAGACGCCGAGACCCAGCTGGAGGTTCGTCGTAACCGACTGGTCTCTCTTGAAAATCTTCTGTCTGAGGCATTCGAGCGGGCGGAGCGGGTTGCGGCCAACGAGGCGGAATTCGCGGAACTGACCCGTGACTATACCGTCACCAAGAACGTCTACGAGGACATGCTGGAGCGACGGGAGAAGGCCCGTCTTTCCATGACTCTGGATGTGGAGGGTCAGGGGGTCAGCTATCGAATTCAGGAACCAGCGTCTTATCCCACTCGCTGGGACGGGCTCCAGTTGCATCAGGTCGGCATGGCCGGACCTTTCCTTGGCGGCACTATGGTACTTGGGCTGCTGGTCGCGCTGGTGATGTTCGACAACCGGGTTCGCTCAAGCCGGACGCTGCTGACCCAGTTACCCGGCGATATCCCACTGCTGGCATCAATACCGCATTATTCCAGTAGCTGGAAAGAACGGCTGATGCGAAAGGACACGCTGGTCGTGCTCTCTGTGTTGGCGGTCTTTATGGTGGTTTATCTCGCTGTGCTGATATTCAGCATTATGGGGGTCACCCCGCAGCAGATCACCAACACATTCTCCGGCGGCTCTGCCGGTCTGGGCGGTTAGTTTTCATGGATAACAACAAACTGTACAACGCGCTGCTGAAAACCCAGGAACGCCACAAGGCAGAACGAGCTGCCGGGAGTGAGCGGGACGAGGCTATCGATGCTGCCGAGGCATTATCGGCAGACAGCGACAAGTCCCGTTTAGAGGCGGCGTTTCTCAACGAGGCCCGACACCAGCGGCAGTCGGAGTTTGTGGCAAGTCCTTTCGGCTCAACAGGTCCGAACTGGGTCAGAGACGAGTCCGTCGGTTCTCATGCACCATCGGTTTACGACTCATCCATTTCGCTGGATCTGATCAACAACCCGCACCCCTGGTCGGAGGATGAGCTTTGGGAGCGGAAGATCATCTATCCGGGTATGGCCAACAAGGCCATTCTGGATGCGTTCCGGGAAATCCGGATCAAGCTGCGGGACCGGGCCGGGGCGATGAACTTTTCCGTGCTGGTGTCGTCGCTGGGAACATCGGATAACTCGGTTCTAACCGCCTTTAATCTGGCGGCCACCTTCGCCATGGACGCACAGAGTTCGGCCCTGCTGGTGGACTGTAACCCCTGGGACAGTGATCTGGAACCACTGGTGTCGTCGCCCATGAACCTCGGTGTTACTGACTTCGTGGCCGACAAGTCTGTCAAAGTACAGGACATCATTTATCCAAGCGGTATCGACCGGCTCAGCGTAATCCCACCTGGCACCCTTGCCAGCTCGGCGGTAGAGCTGTTTTCGGCGGCGCGCATGCGGGATCTGATCAGCGAACTGAAGACCCGCTACCCGGACCGGTTTCTGATCATTAATGCGCCTCCGCTCAAGGTCAGTACCGAAGCCCAGATCCTGGTGCGCTACGCGAATCAGGTGGTTCTCGGGGTGCCGTTTGGCGAGGTGACGCCGGAAGAGATTGTCAGTTCGGTTGAAACCCTCGGGTCCGAGAAGTTCTCAGGATTGATATTCCAGCAATGAGGTTGGCCATGGATGTTGCCTTTCACAAGCGTCGTTCGCGTGGGTCTGCCCTCCCGCTGGTGGTTGCTGTCGCGGCTTTTGGTGTTCAGGCCGAAGAGCTGAGCTATCTCGTATCCACCACCGTGTTCACCGACGTGACCCATACCGAGCGCGGCAGCCGTGATGATACCCGGGCCGGTGCGGGTATCAGTGGCGATATCGGCGCGAACTGGCTGTCAGGTGCCCACCATTTTCAGGCTCTCTATGGTGGTACGCTGCAAACGGATCGCAGCAGTCTTGCCACGGGAGATCAGGATAACCTGTCGATCCGCGGATCTTCCCGCTACAACTTCTATGAGCCAGGCAGTCGCTTTGATTTCAACGCCGGACACAGCATTCGTTCGGTACGAAACGCAACCGGTTTTACCCTTGATAACTCCGGCTATGATACCCAGAACGCCGTCAACGCTGGCGCCGGGGTGCTGTTTTATCCGGGCGAGCTAACGACCCTCCGGCTGGGCGGGCAGGCGGCAAAAACCTGGGCTGAAGACGATGTAGACGATGGCGAGTCTCAAAGCATCGAGGCCAACCTGATG
>JAJUHY010000346.1 GCA_029265735.1 Marinobacter segnicrescens
GTCATTACTCTGTCCGGTGTGGTTGATGGAAGCCGGGTACGGATTCCGGTCAGTTCGGAGCGAATCCCGGGCCTTCAGGAAATTTGAGGTTGAATTCTAACCCGAATCTGGTCGCCCGGGCTATGGACCTTACCTTCTGTCCCGGGGGGAGGGTGTGTATAATCCCGCCAAATTACTCTTTCGGGACAGGTTCATGGAACGGTTGTTTGAATTCGTCGTAAATCACTACATTCTTGTGTCCATCTTCGTCGCTCTGTTACTGGCACTCTTTGTTTTGGAGAGCCGGCGTGGCGGTAAAAAGGTATCGGCGCAGCAGGCTGTGAACCTGATCAACCGTGATGAGGCTGTAGTGGTGGACATTCGGGACCGTAAGGAATTCAATGAAGGGCGCATTACCGGCTCCATCCATATTCCTCTGAGTGCCATCAAGGAACGTGCCGGTGAGCTGAAAAAACATCAGGACAAGACCGTCATTGTGGTGGACAAGATGGGCCAGCACGCGGCCATGGCGGTCAAGCTGCTCAACGCGGAAGGCTACAGCAACGTCGTCAGACTCAGTGGCGGCATTGGCGATTGGAGGGGCTCCAACCTTCCCCTGGTGAAGAAATAACATACGAACGCTTAAGCAAATAAGGAAAGACCATGGCTGAGAATGATCAGCAGGCTGCCGGCGGCAGCAATCAGAACGACAACCAGAACCAGCCACAGTTCGCACTGCAGCGCATCTATCTGAAGGACCTCTCGTTTGAGTCCCCAAATGCGCCAGAGGTTTTCCAGCAGCAATGGAAACCCGCAGTGAACATGGACCTGAACACATCCCACAGCAAGGTAAGCGACACTCAGTATGAGGTGGTGCTGTCCCTGACGATTACCGCAAAGATCGACGACAAGGTGGCTTACCTGGTTGAAATCCAGCAGGCCGGCGTATTCCTGCTCGCCGGTTTCCCGGAGCAGCAGATCCCGCCAATGCTGGGTGCCTACTGCCCGAACCTGCTGTTCCCCTACGCCCGTGAGACCATCGACAACCTGGTCAACAAGGGCAGCTTCCCTTCACTGATGCTGGCGCCGGTGAACTTCGACGCCATCTTTGCACAGGCGGTCAGACGCCGTCAGGAAGAGCAGGAGCAGGGCGCAGCTCAGGAAAGCCCGCAGACTCACTGACACTACCTCTGACTTCGTCCAAAAAACCGGCCCTGGCCGGTTTTTTTGTGCCTGTATCCCGCCTCCGATCCTTTCCGCCTGGCTGCGTTGCCTCCCGACATCCCGCAATTTTGCTATCTGCATCACCAATCAGAAATCTAAATGATAATGATAAGCATATGTATTGACTTGTATCAGGTTTGGAATGAGAATCACTCGTATTGGTTTTTTGGAGTGGAGAGCAAAGGTGTTCAAGCAGGCAGGTCGATATGTTTTGGTTGTTACCTCTGTCGGGGTTTCCGGGGCGGTCATGGCAGACCAGACACCCTATCTCGACGAACTGGTGGTAACCGGTACCCGCAGTGAGCGGACGGTGCTCGAGACCCCGGTTCGCACAGAGGTGGTCACAGCAGAAGAAATCCGGAAAACCCATGCCCGAAATCTGGAAGAAGCCCTGCGTAATGTCGCCGGGCTTCAGCTGAAGGAAATCCATGGCAAGTCCGGATATGAGGTATGGCTGCAGGGATTCGACGCAAACCAGACCCTGGTCCTGGTAGACGGCAAACCGCTGGGAGCAACCACCGGCTCGTCGGTTGACGTCAGCCAGCTGTCGGCAATGGATATCGAGCGCATCGAGATCGTCAAGGGCGCCGTCTCGGCACAGTATGGCAGTTCCGGTATGGGTGGCGTGGTCAACGTCATTACCCGGCCCATTGAACCGGGCTGGCGGGCGGCCATCAGCGGCGATGCCGGCTCCTATGGATCTGATAATCCGTCCGATGAGCGCTGGGACGCATCCCGTTATAACGGGTCTGCCATGGGAGAAGTGAGCAGCGAAAAATGGGGGCTGCGTATCGCCGGCGAAACCCGGCATACCTACGGCATTGACCCCGAGCCAGATACCTGGAGCAGACCCGGTAACGAAATCACTCGTGACGATATCCACGCCCGGTTGCAATGGA
>JAJUHY010000311.1 GCA_029265735.1 Marinobacter segnicrescens
CCTCGGGACTGCCGGTCAGGGCATGGCGGCAGATCAGCGCCCGGGTCTCGTCCGGGGTTGGTCCGCAGGGCAACAGGATGACGTCTTCAAAAGCACCCTGTCGGATGTTGGCCAGTGCCGTTTCGTCCAGGGTGCTCGTGTTGACGGCTTCCGCCAGCTGGCGAATGCCGCTGTCTTCGGTAAACCGGTAGCTTTTGCGGAGCATGGCAATCGCCTGATCCACGGTGTGCCCGTTCGGGTCCACCAGATCTGCTGGCACCTCATCGCCGGTGACCGCCCGCAGCCATTCGGCGGTGGCGGGGGTGTAGTGTGCGTCAAGAGCACGATAGCAGAGCTCACCCAGAACGGCGCCGGCGTCCACTGACGCGAGCTGGTCCTTGTCGCCCAGCAGAATCAGATGGGCGCTGGCGGGCAGGGCGTCCACCACCGACGCCATCAGGTCCACGTCCACCATGGACGCTTCGTCGATCACCAGAATGTCCACCAGCAGCGGATTGTCCTGATGGTGGCGGAACTGGCGGGAATCCGGCCGGCTGCCCAGCAGTCGGTGCAAGGTGGTCACCCGGGTAGGGATATCTGCCGCCAGCACATGGCCTGGGAGCCGGGTCAGTGGCAGACGGCTGACGGCTCCGCCAATGGACTCATTAAGGCGGGCCGCGGCCTTGCCGGTAGGCGCGGCGAGGCGGATCCGGTATTTGCGGCCCTCCCGGTCCGGACTGGTGCCGGCAACCGCTTGCAGGGCCGCCAGCAGATTGACCACGGTGGTGGTTTTACCGGTGCCGGGGCCGCCGGTAATGACGGCAAACCGGCTGCGGGCCGCCAGTGCGCAGGCGATCTTTTGGTAGTCCACCCCGGGGCTGGAGTGAGGGCCCGGCTGGAACAGGATATCCAGTGTCTGGCGCAAGGTATCGGTCTGAGTGGAGGCCAGCTCCTGCAGGGGTGACGTCTGGTTCAGGCGGTGCCGGATACTGTCGGCAATTCGTTGTTCATGACGCCAGAACCGGCGCAGGTAGAGCCGGCGACCATCCAGAACCAGGGGCGAGGGACGGCTGCCGTCGCTGATGGCATCGGAGTTGCCGAGGGCACCCAGGCAGTCTTCGAGTGAGACAGACGACAGCAGTTCCCGGGGCGTTTCCAGCGGCAGAACTTCCGGTCGCGTTACAGATTCATCCGGCGGCAGGGCCAGGGTGCGGGCCGGGTTCTGCAGCAGGACGTTCAGGTCCAGGCACACATGGCCGCGGCCAACCTGGTGCGAAACCAGCGCCGCCAGCAGTATCAGCAACGGTGCCGGTTGCTGGTCCTGTTCCTGACACAGGGTCCGCACCAGTCTGGCGAATTCCCAGTCCAGCGGACGAATCCAGTCCGCTTCTTGCCACTGGGCCAGAATCTCATCCAGCCCGTCGTGACTGGCTAATCCGTCTATCGGCCCGGAATCGGATGGCAGCCGGGGCGCGGGCTGCGGCTCGGCGGCTGAGTCCGGATCCAGGTCCAGTGGAATCTGCAGGTCATCAATCTGTTTACGGCTCATGCTGCAACCTCCTTGCCGGACTGGCCATCAAACATGGCATCCAGGGCTTCGATCAATGCTCTTGGTGGTCGGTCGCTGAACACGCCGTTCGCCGGGCCGTCGATGCCCCGCAGAAACAGGTACACGGCGCCGCCCATATGCCGGTCATAGTCATAAGCGGGCAACCGGGCTTTCAGCAGCCGGTGCAGGGCCAGCAGGTAAAGCACATATTGCAGATCATAGCGGCTGCCAAGAATGGCTTCCCCCATGGCTTGCCGGGTGTATGCGAGACTGTCCGAGCCCAGGGTATTGGACTTGTAGTCGAGGACGTAATAGCGGCCCTGATGTTCAAACACCAGGTCGATAAAGCCCTTGATCATGCCGTTGAATTGCTGGGGCTGCACTCGCGGACGGTCGGCGCCGTTGAGGGTCTGGTCGGTGACGAGCTTGTCCAGCGTGCCGGTGGCAACCTGCCGGCTTTCAAACCAGAACTCCAGTTCCGCGCGGGGTTGGTTAAGCTGCGCAAGGCTGACGGTCTCGGTGCCGTCCCGGTCAAGGGGCAGCGGTGTGGTCAGCACGTTCACCAGCCATTGAGAGAGCGGCTCTACCCATTCGCTCCAGCCACGCACCCGGCAGCGGCGGGTCAGCTGCTCCCGCAGCAGGTCCGGGTTCGCGGCGACCGTGGCCATGCCTTCGGCGGCGCACCACTCCAGCACATCGTGGAGGAAGGTACCCGGCCCGGCACCACGGGGGAAGCGATGAGGGCCTTCGGCGGCCGGAACTAACGGTTCGTCTGCCGGTAGGCGGGCTTCCTCCAGCAGGTTCTGGGCTTCGGCATCTTCGGCCTCATCTGTAAAGACGATGCCGGTGCCCGAAAGGGCGCTGTATTCGATCGATGAATAGCTGGCAATCCACCAGTCTTCCCGGGCAGCCCGGGTGGCGACCAACGCTGGCCCGAGGGCCTCCGGCGCCGGCTCCTGGTATTCCGTGGCGTCCGCCGGTGGCAACGGGATGACGGCCATCGCCGGCTCACCGTCAGCCAGTCTTTGCAGACAGCGGGTGAGTTCCCCATCGGCACCACCGCTGCCATTGAGCAGGTAGCCAAGCCCGCTCTGGTGCCAGCTTTCCAGTGCTTCAGCTCCTACCCAGGTGGCGTTACGGGCCCGGGTCAGGGCCACGTAAAGTTTGCGGATATCCTCTCCCAGGCGCTCCCGGTCGGCCCGGGCGATGTCTTCCGGGTCCGGGTCGAAGACGGTGGTCAGCTGGCCCTGATCGTTATGGTAGCGAACGAAAGCCCGCTTCTCGTTCTCGGCACGGAAAGTGGTACCGAAGGGCAGGAACACCAGCGGATACTCCAGTCCCTTGGATTTGTGCACGGTGATGACCTTGACCAGCCCGGCGTCGCTTTC
>JAJUHY010000045.1 GCA_029265735.1 Marinobacter segnicrescens
GGATCGCAGCACGGTGCTGGACCTTATCCGTGACGCCGGGATCAGCGGCATGGGCGGCGCGGGCTTCCCGACCAGCGTGAAGCTCCGGCCGCCAAGCGATCGCAAGGTACACACTCTGATCATCAACGGTGCCGAGTGTGAGCCCTACATTACCGCCGATGACATGGCCATGCGGGAGCGGGCCGATGAGATCCAGGGCGGCATCAAGATCATGTCCTGGATACTGCGCCCGGAACGCTGCGTGATTGCCATCGAGGACAATAAGCCCGAGGCCATCGAAGCGATGCGCAAGGCGGCGGAAGGGACACAGACGGAAGTGGTGGTGATTCCCACCAAGTATCCGTCTGGCGGTGAAAAGCAGCTGATCCAGATCCTGACCGGCATGGAAGTGCCCAGCGACGGTATTCCCGCAGACATTGGCGTAATGTGCCAGAACATCGGCACCGCTATGTCGGTGTTCCGGGCTATCCGTCTGGGTGAGCCTCTGATTTCCCGCATTACCACCGTTACCGGAGAAGCCGTGACGGATCCCGGCAACTTCGAAACTCTGATCGGTACGCCGGTAAGGTACCTGCTGGAGCAGGCCGGGTTACAGGAGGAACGCGTACATCGCCTGATTCTGGGTGGGCCGATGATGGGCTATACCCTTGGCGATACTTCAGTACCCGTCACCAAGACCACGAACTGCCTGATCGCCGCCACCGCCCGGGAACTCCCGGCTCCGCCCCCGGAGCAACCCTGCATCCGCTGCGGCATGTGCGCCGAAGTCTGCCCCATGGAGTTGCTGCCCCAGCAACTGTTCTGGCACGCCAAAGCTCAGGATTTTGACCGGGCCGAGCATCTGAACCTGTTCGACTGCATCGAATGTGGTGCCTGCTCCTGGGTCTGCCCCAGCGCTATTCCGCTGGTTCAGTATTACCGTTACGCCAAGGGCGAGATTCGCATTCAGCAGGCGGAGCAGCTCAAGGCCGACCATGCCCGGATGCGGTTTGAAGCACGTCAGGAAAGGCTCGAGCGGGAGCAGGAAGAAAAAGAACGGCGCCGCCAGGAAAGAGCCCGGGCGGCCGCCGAGGCCCAGAAGAAAAAACAGGCTGAGGCCGAAAAAGCCGCTGCCACCGGCGCAGCAGATGACGAGCGCTCAGCCCGGGCAGCCATGGTGCAGCAGGCGCTTGAGCGCAAGAAGGCCGCCTCTGCAGCCACTGCCGACACGGCACCGGCGACGGACAAACCGGATATTGAAGCACTGGAAAAACAGCTCTCCCAGGCCCGCAGCAAACTGGAAACCATGGAGAGTATGCTGGAAGAGGCCAGAGCGGCCCAGGGCGACAACGTGGACAAACTGGAACGGGCGGTGGCAAAGAACGTGGACCGGGTTAAACGGGCAGAACAGGCCCTGGCAGAAGCCCGTGAACAGCTGGCGACGGAGACACGGCCATGAGCCTGATACAGCAGTCCTCACCCCATGCCCATGGCGCACGGTCAACATCGAAGATCATGCTGCTGGTCATCCTGGCCGCGCTGCCGGGCCTGCTGGCGCAGACCTGGTTCTTCGGCTGGGGGAACCTGATCAATGTTATCTGGTGCGTGCTGCTGGCACTGGCTGCGGAAGCGGCGATGCTCCGGCTGCGGGGCAAGCCGGTGGCGTTCTTCCTGAAGGACAATACTGCGGTCGTGACCGGACTGCTGCTGGGGCTCTCATTGCCGCCGCTGGTGCCCTGGTGGGTATCTGCGGTTGCGGTTATTTCCGCCATTGTGCTGGCCAAACAACTCTATGGCGGTTTGGGTGCCAACCCCTTCAATCCGGCCATGGTGGGTTATGCACTGGTACTGGTGTCATTCCCCGTGGCGATGACTACCAACTGGGCCAGCGCCGTCACCCTTCCCGCCGCGCCCGGGTTCGGTGAAACCCTGGGCGCCATTTTCGGCAATGCCCAGACCACGGTCGACGGCTGGACCATGGCAACGCCGCTGGACGAATACAAGCACAAGATTACGAGCCACACCTCCGCAGAAGTATTGCTGCACCCCACCTTCGGCGATGGGATTGCCAAAGGCTGGGAATGGGTCAATGGCGCTTTCCTGCTGGGTGGCCTGGGCCTGATCGCCCTGCGAATCATCACCTGGCACATTCCGGTGAGCCTGCTGGCGGCCATGGGCCTGATGAGCCTGGCGTTTGGCAGCAACGCGGATCAGTACGCACCCCTGAGCCTACATCTGCTCGCCGGTGGCACCATGCTGGGGGCCTTCTTTATCGCCACTGACCCGGTATCAGCGGCTACCAGTCGGCAGGGCAAGCTGATTTACGGGGCCTGTATTGGTGTGCTGATCTACATCATTCGTAGTTGGGGTGGCTACCCCGATGCCGTCGCGTTCAGCGTGTTACTGATGAATTTCGCCGCGCCTTTTATTGATCACTACACCCCGCCCCGCACCTACGGTCATCACAAGCCCCGGCGGGGCGTTCCAGGCAGGATGGGCTAGTTATGGCAGCACTGGCACAATCCATACGGCGCAGCGCCATCGGCCTGGGCCTGTTCGCGCTGATTACTGGCGGGACCATTGCAGTCACCCAGCAGCTGACCGCTGACCGGATTGAAGAGCAGCAGGCTCGTGCCGAGGCCGCTGCCCTGTACGAAATCATTCCCGAATCGGCCCATGACAATGATCTGCTCAACGCCATCCTGCTGCTGCCGCCCGGGGATCGCCCTGCCCTCCAGGGACCGGTGATTGCCCGCGTTGCCAGTCAGGACGGCGAACCGGTGGGACTGATTCTGCCGGCGGTTGCTCCTGACGGCTATTCCGGTGATATCCATCTGCTGGTGGGCATCAACCTGTCCGGAGAGGTACTTGGCGTGCGGATCACCGGTCACCGGGAAACCCCGGGACTGGGAGACCGGATCGAACTGAAAAAATCAGACTGGGTTCTCTCGTTTGAAGGACGCTCTCTGGATAACCCTGAGCCCCGCCAATGGAACGTGAAGAAGAACGGCGGCGTGTTCGACCAGTTTACTGGTGCCACCATTACGCCCCGTGCGGTGGTAAAAGCCGTGCAGGACACGTTAATTTATTTCCGGAAAAACCAGCCTGAGATTGTGGCAGCCGCCCGGGCCCTGGCCAGCGGCGAGGCAGCCGGCGAGGACCGGGACCTATCCGAAAAGGAGCAGCGCTGACATGAGTACCAAAAGCAGCCGCGAGATCATCAGGGACGGCCTCTGGACCAACAACCCTGCCCTGGTGCAGGTACTGGGGCTGTGCCCATTGCTTGCCGTCACCAGCACCGTGGTCAATGCCCTGGGCCTCGGCATCGCCACCATGCTGGTACTTATGGGTTCCAATCTCGCCGTGTCGCTCATCCGTAACTATGTCTGGGATTCCGTGCGGCTCCCGGCGTTTGTGATGATCATCGCGTCATTCGTTACCTGCGCGGAATTGCTGATGCAGGCATTCACCTATGAGCTGTATCAGATTCTCGGCATTTTCATTCCGCTCATCGTCACCAACTGCGCCATCCTCGGCCGGGCCGACGCTTTCGCGTCCAAGTCCAGCCCTGCCCCCGCAATCCTCGATGGCACCATGATGGGCCTGGGGTTTCTGGTGGTGCTGGTACTGCTGGGGGCCATGCGGGAACTGATTGGTCAGGGTACGCTGTTCGTGGATATGCATCTGCTGCTGGGGCCTATGGCCGCAGACTGGACCATCCATGTGTTCCAGGATTACCCGGATGTCCTGTTTATGGTGCTGCCGCCGGGGGCTTTCGTCGGTCTTGGGCTGCTGATCGCCCTCAAGAATGGTATCGACAATCAGCTGGATGCCCGCCGCAAGGCCCACACGGAAACCACAGTCCCGGCCGGTAGCAAGCGGGTTCGGGTAACCGGCCAGATTTCCTGATGTGCGAACTTCTTTCAGAACTTTACGGTATTCATGAATAAACAGAAGCGGACTGAAATATTCAGTCGCCTGCGGGAGGCCAATCCCGAGCCTACTACCGAGCTGAACTACAGCTCGCCTTTCGAGCTGTTGATCGCGGTCATCCTGTCAGCCCAGGCAACCGACGTCGGTGTAAACAAGGCCACCGCGCGGCTCTTCCCGGTGGCCAATACCCCGGAAGCTATCCTCGCCCTGGGTGTCGACGGGCTGAAGGAGTACATCAAAACCATCGGTCTGTTTAACAGCAAGGCTGAAAACGTCATCAAGACCTGTCGCATACTGATCGAGCGCCATAACAGTCAGGTGCCGGACACACGGGAAGAACTGGAAGCCCTGCCGGGGGTCGGCCGGAAAACCGCAAACGTGGTCCTCAACACAGCCTTCGGCCAGCCGGCAATGGCGGTAGACACCCATATTTTCCGGGTATCCAACCGTACTGGCATCGCGCCGGGAAAGAATGTTCTGGAAGTGGAAAAGCGCCTGATGCGGCTGGTTCCGAAAGAGTTCCTTATGGACGCCCATCACTGGCTGATCCTGCACGGCCGCTACACCTGTACTGCGCGCAAGCCGAAATGCGGATCCTGTCTGATTGAAGACCTGTGTGAGTTCAAAGAGAAGCGAGACTATCTGGACTGACGCAGAACAGAGCCAGCGCCTGGGCGGTACTGGCTCTGGACGTTCACCGCATCCGCATCACTGCCCCAGCATATCCTTCTTGAGACCACCCTGGGCCGGATCATTGCCGATCCAGATGCCAAACAGGGCTTCCTTGAATCGGCGATCACCGATGGTGTCCCCCAGCTTGCCGTTCTTGATGACCTGCACCCCCTGATCCGGAACGTACACCAGGTCAAATACATCGCCTTCGCTGATTTCACTGGCAAACACAGTCAGCAGCTGATCAACTTCCCGCTGAATAGGGCCCAGATTGCCGCCGGTGGACTTTTTAAAACCGTCCAGGGTTGCCTCTGTCATGTTGTCACTGTTGATACGTCCGGAAGTGACATGCAGAGCAATGGCCTGGGGCTCGTCCGCTGCCAGTATGGCGCGGGCATCACCGGAGGCTTCGGGTAAATACAGCGCTGCCACGTACAGGTTGATAAAAAACCTCGAACGAACGCCGGCGCCGTTGAGCGTCAGTGTTTCTCCCCCGGCGTCCAGGGTATCCCTGACTTCGACACCACCGACCTCCACTGCACTGGCACTGGTAGCCAGCGCCAACGCCAGACCCACCCCCATGATTACAGTCGCCATTCGTTTCAGCATTGCGCACTCCTGATTATGGTTATTGTATTCCCGGACTCCGGGAGTCACCTTATTGTAGCTAAACGCCCGGTGTTCTGACTGTGGTGGGCTTATAGAAATAACAAAGCCGGCCCCGGGGGCCGGCTTTCAGGCAGTTCCTATCAGGCTCTACTGGAACAGCAGAGTGCTGGTCAAGCCTTCCTTCTCAAGAATTTCCCGCAGACGACGCAGAGCCTCCACCTGGATCTGACGAACCCGTTCCCGGGTAAGGCCGATCTCCTGGCCGACTTCCTCCAGTGTACAGGTCGGATAGCCCCGCAGGCCGAATCGCCGGGCCAGGACTTCCTGCTGCTTGTCTGTCAGCTGGTCGATCCACTGTTCCAGACAGGCACAGAGATTGTCGTCCTGAAGCACGTCAGCAGGGTCGCTGGCGCCCTCGTCCGCCACGGTATCCAGCAGCGATTTCTCACCACCGGGACCAATGGGCGTATCCATGGACGCTACCCGCTCGTTCAGCCTCAGCATACGTTCCACGTCGCTGACCGGCTTGCCTACCTTCTCTGCAATCTCTTCCGCGGAAGGTTCATGGTCCAGCTTCTGCGTGAGTTCCCGGGCCGCCCTCAGGTACAGGTTGAGCTCTTTAACCACGTGGATCGGCAAACGGATGGTACGGGTCTGATTCATGATCGCCCGTTCAATGGTCTGACGAATCCACCAGGTGGCGTAGGTTGAGAAGCGGAATCCCCGCTCAGGATCAAACTTTTCAACCGCGCGGATCAGGCCCAGGTTCCCTTCCTCGATCAGATCCAGCAGGCTAAGGCCTCGATTGACGTACCGCCGGGCAATCTTCACCACCAGGCGCAGGTTGCTTTCAATCATGCGCTTGCGGCCGGCTTCTTCGCCCTTACGGGCAAGACGTGCGAAGTACACTTCTTCTTCGGGAGTGAGTAGCGGCGAAAAGCCAATTTCATTCAGATAGAGCTGGGTCGCATCCAGCTGCTTCTGAGCTCCGAAATAACGGTCGTGAGGGGTAAAGCCCGAATCTTCCGTTGCCTCAGACTCTTTCCGGGCTTCCATGGAAGAGGCGACGGTCACCTCAACTTCGTCGTCAGTCTCTTCTACATCGGCAACACGATCGATGATCATCTCTTCTTCTGCAGACATAACTCTTGCCCCGCCTATCAAATGATCCTGTCGGCATGCTCCGGGCTCAGGGTTCTGGACATCCCCGGGCCTTGCCGGATGTCTGCCCACGGTTTTTCTTGTGGTGGGCTCGATTTTTCTTTCTTGAACTCAGGTCATTTCTCGTTCTGTTCAGCCGGTCTACGACTGACCGGTCTTACTTGTTGTTGTTGTTATATCCGAGCTCGACGTCGGTCTGATGACAATAGGTTGTGGTCTGTAATATTTACGCCTCCTTGCTTTCGTTTTTACCGATTTGCTGAAGGTAACCGCACCTTCAGCGCCGTGGCAGGTAAGGTAACGGGTCCACCGGGTTACCATTCCTGCGAATCTCAAAGTGGAGCTTGGCCCGATCGGTGCCGGTATTTCCCAGCTCGGCGATCGTCTGCCCCTGCTTCACATCCTGTCCCTCACTCACCAGAATCCGCCTGTTGTGGGCGTAGGCACTGAGGTAATGTTCGTTGTGGTTGATAATAATCAGATTGCCGTATCCCAGGAGACCGCTGCCGGCATAAACCACGTTTCCATCAGCTGCAGCTCTTACCGGGTCTCCCAAATTCCCGGCAATATCAATACCTTTATTGACTTTTCCACCTGTAGAGAATTTTGCAATTACCGTACCAACATGAGGCCAGCGCCAGTTGATGTTGGACACGGTCTGGGTCTGCCGTGAGACATCTACAGCGGGATCGGGCTTACGGGTGACCTTCGGCTGGGGCTGGGGAGCAGGCTGGGTCTTCGGCTTCGCTGCGGGCCGGGTTGCCGTGGAGGGCTGCCGGGGCGATGAGGCAACCCGGGTGCCACCGCTCGGTACTGAGCCCCGCAAATCGAGGCGGATAACCTGCCCTGGATAGATTTTGTAAGGAGGCGAGATACCGTTGGCATTGCCCAGTTCACGGTAGTCACGCCCATATCGCCAGGCAATGCTGTACAGGGTATCGCCGCGCTCTACCACGTGACGCCCCCAGTACACGGGAGGGTTATAGGCGCTGTCGCCATAGATCGCCTGGGTGTTACAGCCGGACAGTCCCGGCAGTGTCAGCAGAGCCAGTAGCAACCATATCGTGAGTCGCCCCCGACAACGGTGTTCGAGAGGAGAGAGACGGGCACCCACTCTTGACTGGCTGGAGGTATAATTCACGGATATATCAATATCACTATTATTTCTATTTTGTATTTTCAGCTTAACATGGATTAAATCGGGTTCCGCTAAATCACTAATTTATTGCAGGTTTCGTACACATATAGCAGTTACCCTGTAAACCGGGGGTGTTACTTAACGAAACATCAACCCCTAATAAAGTAACACCGATCTCACCGTATCGGTGACATCTATCACAACGGTGAAATCCTTAACTGTCGAGAGTGAAGACTGACTCACAGACTGGCCGTGCTGGTCACGGCAGGTCGGGAGCGTCGGCTCGCCAGCCATTCACCACTCAATACCACGACGATCCCCAGCACGATGGCTGCCAGTGCGACCGGCAGTTGCGCAGAGTCTCCAATGACTTCGGCATAGCGCATGGGAGAAACGCTGACCTGTTCCATCGGCACCCGGGCACCACTGGAGTCCGTGCGCCAGGCCAGCACTTCCTGCCAGGGCCAGACCCGGTTCAGGGCTCCGATCATAAAGCCGGTCAGCACCGCCAGTATTACATCTTGGGCCTTGCGCAGGGCGAACCCCAGAATCCTGGCAAAGCTCAGCAGGCCCAGCGCGCAGCCGGCCATGAACAGACTGATTATCACCAGATCAAACTCTCGCACGGCGCTCAGCACCGGGGTATACATGCCGAGTACCAGCAGCACGAAACTGCCTGATAACCCCGGCAGGATCATTGCGCAGATAGCGATGGCACCAGCGAAAAAGAATGTAGCCGGGGCCGGATCCGCCTGGCCGGCGGAGAGCGTGGTTACCCACCACGCGAACACTGCGCCTGCAGCTATGGGCAAGGCAAGCCAGAAACGGGGAGCCTTGAGCTGACCCAGCACATGCCAGACCGACGCCAGGATAAGTCCGAAAAAGAAGCTCCACAGAGCGATGGGGTAGGTTTCCAGCCCCCAGGTAATGGCACTGGCGAGGGTAACGATGCTCGTCAGAATGCCCGCCAGCAGCACGGTCAGAAAAGTGCCGTCAATGCTGTTCCAGAAACGCCCGATTCGCCCCCGGACAAGCTCGTGAACCACCGCGGAGGGGATCGCAGCAATGGCTCCCAGCAGCCGGAAATAGATGCCGGTGATAAACGCGACCGTTCCCCCGGACACTCCCGGCACTACATCCGCCGCTCCCATCAGGGCGCCCCGGAGAAAGATCCCTCCATGCTGCTGGATGAATTTCAACGTACCACTCCTCCCAGTAGGGGTACGAAACGTACCGGTTCAATGTCTTCCTGATGGAACCGGTCGCCTTCCCTGGTTATTTTTACCAGCATCTGTCGCTCCTCACCTACTGGAATCACCATGATCCCGCCATCTGCCAGCTGCTCCAGCAGCTCCGGCGGGACCACCCTGGGCGCTGCCGTTACGATAATGCCGTTATAAGGGCCGCGCTCAGGCCATCCTACCGTGTCATCCGCTAGTCGCAGCATCACATTGCGCAGCTTTAACAGATGCAGTCGCTCCCTGGCCTTGTCCTGAAGCGCTTTGATACGTTCGACGCTGTACACCTCATCGCACAGCCGCGCCAGAATCGACGTCTGGTAGCCTGAGCCAGTACCTATCTCCAGCACCTTTGAAGGAGCGGACGCGACCAGAACCTCAGTCATGCGAGCGACAATATAGGGCTGAGACAAGGTCTGGCTGTAACCGATGGGTAATGCGGTGTCTTCGTAGGCGCGGTGGGCCAGGGCTTCGTCCAGAAAGATATGGCGAGGCATCTCTTCCATCACAGCGAGCACTTTCTCATCGCGGATGCCCGCCTCCCGCAAACGCTGGATCAATCTGAGCCGGGTACGCCGGGACGTCATGCCAATGCCGTCTATCGCCACCATCAGTACGCGGCCTCCACCCAGTCTCTGAGAGAC
>JAJUHY010000008.1 GCA_029265735.1 Marinobacter segnicrescens
CTCGGTCACTTCAAACCACTCGAGATTGCGAATGGTCTTCGCGCATTCCGCGATGGCGTTGGCGATGGCATCGTCAATGCTGGTTCTGGACGATCCTACCACTTCGGTCTTCTTGTATACGTGATGGTCAGACATAAAGTCGCCTCCAGGTTAGCGTTGATGCCCCATGACAGGGCTTGCGGATTTCATACACCCTGTCAGTGTAGTCATAACCTCAGGGGACCAGAGTCTTATGCCATTACGCGTGTTTAAGCTGGCGGCCGTCGTTGCGGTTGGTAAGCTCTGGAAGCCGACAACAGTCCGGAACCGTAGAGGCTTCCGGTTCGCGCGGAGCGGTCCGTTAGCAGGAGATACCCATGATCAGAAGCGTCGTCACCGCCGTTGCATTAGTCACGGTCTCTCTGAGCCTTCCGCTGGAGGCACAAACCCACCGCTCCGAACAGGCAGAGTTCAGGGTTGAAACGGTGGCGTCGGGTCTGACCCATCCCTGGTCCATCGCGTTCCTGCCCGACGGGAGGCAGCTGGTCACCGAACGGGCAGGCAGGCTGCGCGTTATCCGTGACGGCGCACTGCAGGAAGAGCCGGTGTCCGGAGTACCGTCGGTGGTGGCCAGAGGCCAGGGCGGGCTACTGGGTGTCCTTCCGCACCCGGACTTCGCTGACAACCGCCTGCTTTTTCTCAGCTATACCCATGGTAACGAAGACGGACTCACTACCCGCGTCGCCCGGGCCAGACTCGAAGGCTCCGCGCTTGAAGACATCGAAGTCATCTTCGATGCGGAACCACGATCAGGAAGGACCCACCATTTCGCCGGGCCCATGGTAATTTCCGACGATGGGCACCTGTATCTCACAGTCGGCGACCGGGGCGACATGGACCGGGCACAGGACTTTGGTGATGATGCCGGAGCAGTCCACCGTATCACGATAGACGGCCGGATACCGGATGATAACCCGTTCCTGGATCACGACGGCGCACGGCCGACCCTGTACACAAAGGGTAATCGCAATATACAGGGGATGACCCTGCACCCGGACACCAATGAAATCTGGAGCCATGAACACGGCCCCCGCGGCGGTGATGAGATCAATATCATCGAGGCAGGCATCAACTACGGCTGGCCGGCGATCACCTATGGCATTGACTACAGCGGCGCGGTCATCTCTGACAAAACCAGACAGGAAGGAATGGCACAGCCCCTACACTACTGGGACCCGTCCATTGCCCCCTCCGGCATGGCTTTTTATACCGGGGATGACTTCCCGGAATGGCAGGGAGACCTGTTCGTCGGCGCGCTAAAAATGCAGAAACTGGTGCGACTGGAACTGGAGGGGCGCACGGTTACCCACGAAGAGGATCTGCTGACAGGGCTTGGTAAGCGTATACGCTCTGTCGCCATGGGGCCGGACGGGCACCTGTGGCTGCTGACCGATTCAGCTGACGGCGAGGTGCTCAAAATCGTACCGACCGCCCGGTGAGAGCCATCGGTAGTTCTCGGGGAGCGCTGACTTCAGAATGGGTCGTTGGTTCTTTCCGTTTTTTCGTACTGGGAAATGTCATCGGTGATCTCAAACCAGTCCGCCTTTGAGCCGACATGGATGTGGGCGGCGGGGCCCTTGCCGAGGGGCTCGTTAATGACCCCCACACGCAGCTTCAGAATACCGGGGATTGCATCTACCCGGCTGTACAGCTGACTGCCACAGCGAGAACAGAAAGCCCGGTACCTGCCCGGCCTGGATTGAAACTCTGTTATCTGCGATTCACCCGTCAGCCAGCGCATGTGCACCCGCTGAACCGGTGCGCTGGCAGCGAAAGCACTGCCATGGGCGCGACGGCAGCGGCTGCAATGGCAGAGCACGACCGGGCCCAGGGGCCCATGGTATTCAAAAGCAATATCGCCACAGAGGCAGTTTCCGGTTAACACCTGAAGCACTCCCAGATTACTGACTTGATACCGGGGCAGCCAGTGTGTCGCCTGCCCAGGCAGCTTTAACCAAAACAACTCAACCGGACCGCATTGATACACGACGTAACCGGTCCTCACAAAGCGCTTTAATTCCGACACCCTGCTGGCACTTTTTAACGTTATGTATAGGCTGAGAACATAGTTCCGGATCACATTTTAGGCTAAGGTTAATTCTTACCGTCTGCCCTTTTGGATATCCCTGCCATGCCCCTTCGCAAACTGAACAGATTCCGCGCCACTGCCCTTGCCCGTACCCTTGGAGCAGGACTGATGGCCTTCAGTCTGCTGGCCGGTACGGCCCTCGCAGCGGACCAGCCTGAAAAACGGACCTGGGGACATGAAATTCGCGGGTTCGCCGAAAAATCCCTGGACGACCTTAGCGGCCTGAGTATCGCAGCTATCCCCATGGATGGTCCTGGCATCGAGCAGTATCTGAACGCCGACGCCCTGATGAGCCCAGGCTCCATCATGAAGCTGCTGACCACCTACGTCGCTCTGGAAATTCTCGGCCCCAACTACCGCTGGACCACCAGCTTTGTCACCGATGGCACGTTTGACGGCGATACTCTCAAGGGCAACCTCTACGTGCGCTTCGGCGGTGATCCCAAGCTGACCATCGAACGGCTCTGGCCGATCATCCATGAGATCCGCTCCCTGGGCATAACCACCATCGACGGCGACATTGTGCTGGACAATAGCGTCTTTCTGTTACCGGATGGCCTGCCCCGCTTCGTCGATAACGGCAACAATCCCCATCGGCCTTTTCTGGTAGAGCCCTCTCCGGTGCTGCTGAACATGAATCTGGTGCATTTTCAGGCACGGGCCGATGAACGGGGAACCCGGGCCTGGGCGACGCCTGCGCTCCCCTCCATCACAATCGATAACCGCATTACCTCCGGCGCGGAGGGAGCCTGTCCGGGCTCCAAAGATATCGTCTGGACGCCGGTGCCGGGACCCGATGGCAAGGTAACCGTACGGGTGGAGGGCGAGCTGCCCGAAGGCTGCCGCAACAGTACTTACCTGTCACTGCTTCCCCACGAACAGTACAGTGGCGAGATCCTGATGACCCTGTGGCAGGAACTGGGCGGTACCATTACTGGTGGCTGGCGTATCGGCGCCATCCCGGCCGACACGCGTCTGATTACCAGCACCACCTCGCCGGACCTGGTGACCATGGTCCGGGATATCAATAAATGGAGCAGCAACGTGATGTCACGGCAACTGTTGCTGACCATGGGCGCCCGGAACCGCCATGTAGCCGATAACGATGACCGAGTCTCCGGCATTCGCGCCATTTACAACTGGCTGGAAGACAAGGGCATTGATACCCGCGGTATGGTGATCGATAACGGCAGCGGCCTGTCTCGGCACGCCCGCATGAGCGCCCGGCAGATGTCTGCGATCCTGACCAATGCCTGGGCCAGCCCCTACGGCGCAGACCTGATCACCTCCATGCCGCTTACCGCCATGGACGGGACCATGGCCAGGCGACTGCGCAATCTCGGTATGGAAGGCATGGGCCGGATAAAAACTGGACTACTGCAGGACGTCCGCTCCATCGCCGGCTTTACCCGGGATGAAAACAACACCACCTGGGCCGTGGTCGGTATCGTCAACCACTCCCCCGCCTGGAACGGGCAGGCCCTGCTGGACAAGGTACTCTACTCCCTGCACAGCAATCCGCCGGTCGGCACCGCTCTGTCCAGGGCCGAAGCCCCGTAACCTTCCGCCTGAACGAAAAAGCCCCGCACTCCCTTCGGAGCCGGGACTTTTCTGTAGTGCTTTCTTTAGTCCTACAGGTAGCGCCTTAACAGTACCTGTGTGGAGCGATCAGACGGTCAGATAGCCGCCGTCCACATTGACACAGGTGCCGGTGGTGTAACTCGACGCATCTGATACCAGATACAGGACAGTCCCCGCCATTTCATCCGGATGGGCCATGCGGTGCATGGGGATATGCTCCAGCGCCCGGTCGCGAATGGCGTCGTTGGTGGTCAGGGCGCTTGCAAACTTGGTGTCGGTAAGACCAGGCAGCAGCGCGTTGACACGGATATTGTCCGGTCCGAGCTCCCGGGCGAAGGCGCGGGTCATGGCAATAACTGCCGACTTGGTGATGGAATAGATGCCCTGCATCAGGCCCGGGGTAACGCCGTTCACCGACGCCACGTTGACGATGGCCCCTGGCTGGCCTTTTTCCTTCATCAGTTTGGCGGCTTCGGCACACATGAAGAAATAGCCGCGGATGTTGACGTCTACCGTCTTCTGGAAAGCCCCCAGGTCGGTCTCTTCGATCTTACCGAAGTAAGGGTTCGTCGCCGCGTTGTTGATCAGGATATCCAGCTTGCCGTGTTTTTCACGGATGTGTTGCCAGATGGCCTCCAGCTGATCCATTTCGCCGATATGGCAAGCCACGGCTTCGGCGCTGCCGCCACTCTCCCGGATACTGCTGGCCACTGCCTCACAGCCATCAATCTTGCGACTGCTCACAATCACATGGGCGCCGTTTTCCGCCAGCAGGCGGGCCACGCTCTCACCGATGCCACGGCTGGCTCCGGTCACCAGAGCCACACGGCCCTCCAGGTTAAACAGATTCTTTTTACTCATTACGCTTTCTCCTTTTCGTCAATCTTGCGTCCATTAGCGGAAGGTCACCAGCTCCGGTGCTTCTGCCTCCAGGTGGCTGTAGTTGTTAAATACCGCCAGGCTGCGCCGGCTCCCGGAATACAGCACACGGGTGACACTGGTGTTGGCGATAACGGCGTTCAGGGCCAGCGCCTTGCTGTCGCTGAGCCCCAGCAGGCTTTGCATGATAACCGCAATCGGGCCGCCAGAGGTTGAGACAAACACATCACCGCCATTAGCCCAGCGGATCAGGTCATCCAGGGCATCATTGACCCGGGCCCTGAACTGGGGCCAGGACTCGCCGTATTCATGATCGTGCTCGCCCCGCACCCAACGCTCCACCGCTTCCGTAAAGGTCTGCTGAAAAGCCCGGGCCGGGTGGCCGGTCGCCGCCAGCTCCGCCTGCATCTGTTCCCGGTCGGCCCATTCGGGTTTAAAACGATGGACTACCGAGGTGTGGTCAAATTCATTAAATCCGGTCGCAACCTGCATATCCGGGAACGCACCCCGGTAACCACCGGCAATGGCTTCGACCGTCTCGCGATGGCGCTGCATATCACCACCAATGACCACGTCAGGATGTACCCGGCCGGCCAGCCAGCGCCCGAGTACCCGGGCCTGTTCCCAGCCGGTTTCAGAAAGCTGGTCGTAATTGTCGCTGCCAAAGCTGGCCTGGCCATGGCGGATCAGATAGATGGTTGCCAAATTTCAGCCTCCGTACGGAGTGATTCATTGGGTAATGCGATGATGTCCACATTGCGGCTGGCGTGCAAACGCAGAGGTTGCGGTATTTCGCAGTAACGGGCCAGTTTAGGGGGCTGTTAAGTATTAGGCGACTGAATTATTCTTATGCCTTAATATTATTGAGATTCATCAATCCATGAATCGCCACCACCCAGCTGACCTACCGGATGTATAACGAGCGCACCGATGGCATCAAACCGGCTTGATCTTAACCTGCTCCACGTCTTCGACACCATCTACCGGGAAGGTAGTCTGACGCGGGCGGCACGGGCCCTTAACCTGACACAGCCAGCGGTGAGCCATTCTCTCGCCCGCCTGCGGGAGCACTTCGGCGACCCGCTGTTTTCCCGCCAGGGCAATCGCATGGTACCGACCCCGCTGGCCCGGCGTTTTGTGGAGTCCATGCGCCCCGGTCTGAATCAGATTCACAGTGCGGTCAACCAGTTTCATGCGTTCGACCCGTCCAGCCACCGCAAGACCTTTGCGCTGGCTCTGCGGGACGTACTGGAATCCACCTTCCTGCCGTTGCTGGTCACTCGCCTTGACCAATACCCGGAAATCGAGATCAACAGTCAGCGGGTCGCGCGCCGGGATATGGAAAGCCTGCTGGCCGCCGGTCGCCTCGATTACGCCGTGGATGTGCTGCTCCCCATCAGCGACCAGACCGCCCATGAGCAGCTACGGAAAGACCGTCGGGTGGTAATTGTACGCAAGGATCACCCGCTGGCGGGTAAAGAGCTGACCATGGAGAATTACCTCGCAGCACGGCATATCCTGGTGTCATCCCGCAACGAAGGCCCGGGCATTGAAGACTTTGAACTTTCCCGGATGGGCCTGCAACGGCAGATCAGGCTGCGCTGTCAGCATTACTATGCGGCCTGCCAGGTGGTGGAAAGCTCTGACCTGTTACTGACTATGCCCGAAGGCTATGCCCGCCAGATGGTAGCCCGCTCCGATACCTGTATTCTGAATCCGCCGCCGGGGCTGCCGGATGTGGACATACACCTTTACTGGCACCGAGCCTACGAGAAAGAACCTGCGCTGCTCTGGCTGAGGGAACAGTTCCATGCGGTCGCTGATGAGCTGGCGATCCCCTGAGCCAGAGACGTCAGAATACGCCAACCACCCACAGGAAACCGGCGAACCCGGCCGCAGTCAACGCCAGGGCCAGGGTTACCAGGCCAAAGCCCCACCAGACGGTGGCGCCGTCGGACAGCGGCACGCCCTGGGCCCGGGCGGTACGGTAGAACGCCCAGGGGCCGAGAACGAAGGCCCCGAACACCACCAGCATCAACCCCAGGCAGACCCCGGTAAAGGTCCAGGTTGCCAGTGACGTCGCCCGATCGTTCAGGTCTTCTGTTACCTGATGGCGTTGCAGAAATTTCCGGCACAAAAGCCAGATCAACCCGTAGAGGACACCAACAAAAACGATGCCGCCCACCAGGGTAATAATACGATAGAGCATCAGGCCTCCTGAGCGCCGGAGCTACCGCCCGGTTATGGACAATCCATGGGATGCAGCACAAAACCAGGCTGCAACCGCCGATCTTGCCATACTGACCCCGGGATAGGCACCCCCACGTGTTCCTGAGGCCCCGGTACGCCTGCCAGAGTACGCCTTACAAAGTGCGCCTGACGAACCCGCCCCCCGCGTCTACACTGACCACAAGCGTTCGGGCGCCAGCGCCCGGGCCCGGTTCCAAAGCTGCGGGAGTACTCGCCCATGCCTCAACCATTGCACGTCGCGGTAATCCCCGGGGACGGGGTCGGCCCTGAAGTCATGACGGAAGCCGTCGCCTGCCTTGAGCGCCTGCGTAACCAGTTTGTCCTGCCTCTGGAATGGATCCGCCTGCCCTGGCCGTCCCATGCCTGGCATCAGGAACACGGCGAGATGATGCCCGCCGACGGGCTTGACCAGTTGCGCCGGTACGATGCAATCCTGCTGGGCGCGCTGGGAGATCCGGGCCCCCTGGACCAGCCTGATCGTTACCTGCTGCCTGATAGCGTTTCCCTCGCTCCCCTGCTGGCAATGCGCAAGGGGTTCGACCAGTGGGTCTGCGAGCGGCCGGCGCGACTGCTGCCCGGCGCCAGACAGTATCTGGCAGATGAGCGTGCCCGGGATGTGGATATGCTGGTGATCCGCGAGAACAGTGAAGGAGAGTACGTGAGCCAGGGCGGACGGCTGCGCCAGGGCACCGAGCATGAAGTGGCGACCCAGATGGAGGTATTCACCCGCCGCGGTACCGAGCGCATCATTCGATACGGGTTCGAGCAGGCCCGGTTGCGGGCAGAGGCCCGTCGCAGCGAAAACCGCCAGCGCGAGTTCCGGGCCCCGGATGGCAATACCCGGGCAAGCCAGGTCTGTCTGATCACCAAGCGTAATGCCCTGCGTTACTGGGGCGACCTTTATACGGAAGTGTTTTCAGAAGTTACCCTGGATTACCCGGACGTGGCCACCCACCATGAGCTGATCGACGCAGCATGCATGAAGTTTGTGCAAGCGCCCTGGGCTTTCGACGTTGTCGTCGCCAGCAACCTTCAGGGGGACATACTCACGGATCTGGCCGCAGTGCTGTCCGGCGGCATGGGCGTGGCTCCTTCCTGCAACCTGAATCCGGACAATCCGGACTTGCCATCAATGTTCGAGCCCACCCACGGCAGCGCCCCGGATATTGCAGGCCGTGGCCTGGCAGACCCCACTGCCATGCTGTTCACCACCGCCAGAATGCTGGAGTGGCTTGGCCGCAAAGAACCCGCAATGACCCGGGCCGGACAGGCGCTGTTCGCTGCCGTGGCCGCCGACATGGCAGAAAATGGCGGTCTCCAGAGGGATACGTCAACTATCGGCACGGCTATCCGGGCGCGACTGGGCTGACAAACCCCGATCAAGGGTGCAACTCCGGGCGGGTCCGTGGCACAATCCTGTCCCATTGCGTCGCCTCGCCCATGCGGGCAACCGGCTGCATAATCGGTATTCACTCCAGTTTCAGAGGTTCTCATGGGCAAGCCTGTCGTTATCGGCCTCACCGGCGGTATAGGAAGCGGAAAATCCACGGTAGCCAGAATGTTCGGCGCGCTGGGCGTCCATTGGGTAGATGCCGATATCGTGGCCCGGGAAGTGGTTGAGCCAGGCACCCCTGCCCTGGTCAGAATTGCTGAGCACTTCGGTCAGGACATTCTGCAGCCCGATGGCCAGCTGGACAGGGCCGCCCTGCGAACCATCGTGTTCAAAGACGCCAATGAGCGGGAGTGGCTGGAAGCCCTGCTTCATCCAGCCATTCGTGATGAACTGGCCCGCCAGCTTCAGCCGGATAACTATGACCAGCCGTACGTGCTGCTGGTTTCGCCGCTGCTACTGGAAACAGACCAGCATACGCTGACCGCCAGAGACATCGTGGTAGACGTACCCGTGGAGACCCAGATCGAGCGCACCATGCGTCGTGATAACAACGACCGGGACCAGGTGGAACGGATCATCGCCGCCCAGATGCCGCGGGAACACCGGGTCAGTCGTGCTGACTACATTATCCGCAATGACCAGCCGCTTGCGGATGTAGAGCAGCAGGTACGGGAGCTGCACCAGGAGCTTCTCGAACTCTTTCAGGGCCAGTAGCGCGGTGGGTCGACGATCCTCACGGTGGTCCGGCCTTGCGACCGTCCTGGGCCTCCTGGTGGTCGCAGCGCCGGACAGGGCAACAGCTCTCGGTGCGGCACAGTGGCTGACACCGGAAACACTGCCGCCGGACTTCTATACATTTTCAACGGATGAATTCTGGCGCAAGCCCCGGGACTCCTACTGGATTAACTTTTCCAACTGGGTGATTGGCCAGGAGCACGCGCAGTCAGAACGTGTAGAGGCGCTGGGTGCCTGGGCTGACCGCACTCTTTCCGGCGCCCCGCGAGCCATGCCTGGCAATGAAAGCTACCTGCGACTGGGAGTTGCGGCAGAGTCCCGAACCGGGAAACTGGCCAATCTTGAGCCTGAAGTCCGCTTCCGGCTGGACCTGCCTACCGCCGAAGAACAGTTGCGGGTGGTTCTTGAAAGTGAAAGTGACGAGCTGATTCCCCTCGGCGAGCGGAGTCGCAGTCGCCAGCTCACCGATGACCAGCGCTCAGATACCGACGCGACCGGTGCGCTGAGGTACCTGTCGGTTATCTCCGATACGGTTAATCTCAGCAATGACGTGGGCGCGCGCCTGCGTTTTCCACCGGACGCCTTCTGGCGGGCCACTGCCCGGGGCAACTGGCAATGGACCGACTGGCGCCTGGGGATACGGCAACGGGCCTATTACTTTCACCGGGATGGCTGGGGGGCGTCAACCTGGCTTGGCTTCAGCCGGGACATCGGTAATGGCTGGACCTTTCTGGCCAGCTCCGAAGCCGTCTGGGTACACGACGAGCGTCAGTTCGACCTGGCCCAGGTTTTCGACTTCCACAAGCGCCTGAACAACCGTTCCGAACTCAACCCACGCCTGGGTGTGCTTGGCGAGAGTCAGCCTACCTGGCGCCATACCGGCTATTTTGCGGACCTTACCTGGCGTTACCGCCTGTATCACGACTGGTTGTACGGTGAAGTCATTCCGTCCATCGAATTTGAGCGGGATAATCACTTCAAGGAAGATACCGCCCTGCTGTTCAGGCTGGAGATGTTCTTTTCCGGCCATGTCCGGCAACGCTGAGCAGGCTGAACGAGGAAGCCCCATGTCACGCCGCCCGCCTTTTCCTGCCCGTCCCGCTGAAGATGCACTTACGCTCACACCGATCGCACGGACCCGCTCCTGCTTCCGGGACAAGTTCGGGGTGCCAAGGCAACCCGGCCTGACCCGCCATGCCTGGGCCGATCTGGTGATCTGCCCGCCCTTTAATCAGGAAGACGCATTCCGGGGTCTGGAAACTTGCAGCCACCTCTGGCTGACGTTCCAGTTCCATGAAGCGGTCCGGGCCGACTGGCGGCCCCTGATACGTCCCCCGAGGCTGGGCGGCAATCGCAAGGTGGGCGTGTTCGCCAGTCGCTCTCCGTTTCGTCCCAACAGTCTGGGACTTTCCGTAGTTCGCAATGAAGGACTGGTTCGCCGGGACGGCGAGCTGATCCTGCGCATTCGCGATCATGACCTGATCGAGGGCACGCCCATACTCGACATCAAGCCCTACCTGCCCTTCGCCGATGCCATACCGGATGCCCGTGTCGGCTGGGCCGGCGAGGCAGCCCCCGAACGTCTGCCGGTGCAGTTCAGCGAAAAAGCGGAGGCTCAACTTGCTGACCTCTCTGCAGAGCACTACCCTGATCTGAGAGAGTTGATCGAGGATGTCACCTGTTACGACCCGAGGCCTTCGTTTCGTCGCGGCCGTCAGAATGAAGACCGGGTGTATGGCGTTCATCTTTATGACCTGAACGTCCGCTTCAGGTTTGACATGGTCGGTGTTGTTATATTGACAGTCTGCTAGACTGCGGCATGGAATTTCGTATCACAGGGAACCAAGTGCCTTGCTTTTAACCAGACTGATTGCTGCCCTGACCCGCACGCTCAGCGTCCGGCCGCTGGCCGCGCGCCTGCTGGTTTATGTTCTGCTGTTCAGTATGGTTGTCGCCGTGGCCGCGACCGGGTTTCAACTGGCCGGTGAAACCGATCGGCGCGTGGGCGAGATCCGCAACCTGCAACAGAAGACCGCAGAGATCATTGAGGGCAACCTCAGCCAGCAGCTCTGGCTGATGAACTATCGTGAAGTAGAGCACACCCTGAGCGACCTGCTGGCCTTTGGCGTCATCCAGCACGCCGAAATCACCACCAGCAACGGCCGCCAGTTCAGCGTGGGTGAATACCCGGACGGCAATGTCATCAGTCACGAACACCCCCTGCGCATCACCCGGGCACCCATCGCCAACTCACCACCTCTGGGCCAGCTTGTGCTGACCTCATCCACCCGCCAGGTTCAGGCTGCCGTCCTCGACCGTGCCCTGATTCTGCTGCTGTTCCAGTCCATCGTCGTGATGCTGGGGACCCTCGGGTTGCTGGTGATCGTGCGTTTCATGCTTTCCCGCCATCTGGAAACCATGGCCGCCTATGCCACCCGGCTCAACCTGGACGCACTCATCGAACCCCTCCATCTGTCCCGCAAGCCACCGTCACGGCCGGATGAGCTCAGCGAAATGGAGCAGGCACTGAACCAGATGCGGGAGCGTCTGCTGCAAGAAACCCGGGATCTGCGCCAGACCAGCCGCCAGTCCATCGACGAGCGGGACGAAGCCGTACGGGCAAACCGGGCCAAAAACCTGTTTCTGGCGAACCTCAGCCACGAGCTGAGGATTCCTCTGCAATCGGTACTGGGCTATGCCAGCCTGCTGGAAGATACCCGGCTCGATCAGGAGCAACGGGAATATGTAGAAACCCTGCTGAGCGCGGCGGAAGGGCTGTCTGCAATCATCAATGACCTGCTGGACATCTCCAGTATCGAATCCGGCCGCCTTGAGCTGGACACCATTCCGTTCGACCTGCGCGAGACCCTGCAGGATCTGGTGAACATGCTGGGCCCGCGGGCCCTCGATAAAGGTCTGGCTCTTGAGCTGCGGGTAGATGACGACCTGCCTGACCAGTTGATGGGTGACCCCATCCGCATTCGTCAGTTACTGCTCAACCTCACGTCCAACGCTATTCTGTACACAGACTCGGGCCATGTGCTGGTCAGCGTGGAAGTGCTTGGCCGCAAGGGAACGCGTGTACAGCTGCGGCTTTCAGTGGAAGACACCGGCACCGGCATCAGCGCCGAACAGCTTCCCTTCGTGTTCGAGTCCTATGTCCAGTTTGATCCCTTGCGGCGCCGGCAGGCACCGGGCGCGGGCCTGGGGCTCACCATATGCCGTCAGCTGGTTTCACTGATGGACGGCCAATTGGATGTTGAAAGCACACCGGGAGACGGATCGACCTTCTGGGCTGAGATCCCCCTCACCGAGGCCAGCCCCCGCCAACGCAGGAATCGAACCAGTGTCAGCCATGTCCGGGGTCGGCGCATTCTGGTGGTGGACTCCTACGCCCTCTCCCGGAAGATTACCCTCGAGATGCTGTCCCGACTTGAAGTAGACATCGAAGCCGTACGTTCTGGCGGCGAAGCCCTTGCCGCGCTGGCCACCGCAGAAGAATCCGGAATCCCCTTTGACGCCATTATCCTCGACGGTTTCCTGCCGGACATGGAAAGCGATCTGCTCTGCCGCAAAGTGCGGGAGAACCCGGCCTGGAGTGATACCCGGGTGTTTCTGCTGTCTGCCAATCCCCAGCGGGGCGACGGAGAACACTTCCGCCGTGCCGGCGCCGACGCCTTCCTCAGTAAGGCTCTGCGAGAATCAAGACTGGCGCCCATGCTCAGCCAGTTATTCGAAGATGCCGACAAGGGCGAGCGCCGGTTCCGGACCCGCTTCTCGCTGCAGGCACCCATGGCGCCATTACCAACCCCTCCGCCACTGCCCGGTGAGCCCATGCGGATCCTGTTGGCGGAAGACAACCCGGTCAACCGGGCCCTGACCCAACGCCTGCTGGAGAAGCTCGGTTGCGACGTCACCACCGCCAGTGATGGCGAGGAAGCCCTGCGACTCTGGCGTGAGGGCGTCTTCGATCTGATCTTTATGGACTGCGTAATGCCCAATCTCGACGGCTACGGCGCGACCCGCCGGTTGCGTGCTGAAGAAGCCGCCGCTGGCGCTGCCGCCATTCCCATTGTCGCTCTGACTGCCAGCGTGATGGAGCAGGATGAGGAGCGCAGCCGGGAGGCCGGTATGAACATGTTTGTCGCCAAACCGGTGAATGTCGACATGCTGCGGGCAGTTCTGGAACAATACTCCATGGAGAACACACCTGAAACCGTAAGAGAAAACTGATGCAAGTAGACTGCCCGACCTGCAAGAAGTCTGTCGAATGGAGCGAGTCCAACCCGTACCGTCCCTTCTGTTCCGATCGCTGCCGCCTGATCGATCTTGGCGCCTGGGCCAGTGAGGACTACCGCATTCCGTCCACCCAGCCGGTCTCCGAAGAGGACCTGCTGGATTCACTCCGTCAGCAGGATCAGGACCCTGATATGCCCCACTGACGACTGTGGCTGAACGGAGTTTAAGTTGAGCACCCGCGGCCCCGCCGGTAGTATGCACATGCGTCGATCAACACGACCCGACAATAACGCTTGAACCCACTTCCAGAGGTATCCCTTATGCTGTTAAGGACTTCTGCCATTGCCCTGCCACTCGCTTTCGCACTGGCAGCCACCCCGGCATTCGCCGCTGACATGGACTTCAGCCTGACCGGTGAATCCGTCAAGGGGCAGGTAAACTTCTTTGATTCCCGCTCTGACATCCAGGTTGGCGCTGGTTATACCTACCACGAAGGCAGCCGGCACCTCATTAATGGTGACCTTCACGCCCAGGGACGTACTGCACTTGGCAATCTGCCGACCACAGCCGGTATCGGCTTCCGCGGCGTCTGGTGGGATGATGATGACGATTTTGATGGCGGCGCCGTTGGTGTTGGCGGTTTCGCAACCGTGAACATCCCCAATGTTCCGGGCCTGTCCTTCACCGGCAGCGTACACTACGCGCCTAGTATCCTTTCCTTCGGCGACTCAGACGATATGACCAACCTGGAGCTGCGCGCCAGCTATCGGGTCATTCGCAACGCTGACGTATTCGCCGGCTACCGCTACATCAATACCGACCTGGACGGTCGCAGCGGCGATATCAACCTGGACGAAGGCGTACTGGCGGGTATCAAGATCTTCTTCTGATACAAACCGCAACAGAACTTGTGCTCTGGTCGCTGGTAGACTTCCAGTTTACCGAAAGTCACGACGAGCGCTGGAATGTCATCAGGTTTAAGAAGTTTTCTGTTTTTTGTGCCCCTGGTTGCCTTCGGGCTCTGGGGCGCACTCTACTCCCCTCCCCCCATTGAACAGCCGTCAGCGGATGAAGATATCCAGCTCGCAGTGCTGCCGCCGCTGCCGGACTGGATTCTCGAGCCGTTGCCGAACTTCAGCCACTATTACGACGTTACCGAGAAAAAAGCCGCGTTTTTCTCCTACCTTTACAGTCGCATAGCGCTGGTAAACAGCCGTATCCTGCTGGAGCGGGCCCACCTGCGTCAGTTACAGCAGCAAACCGAACTGGATGACGATGACCGCCGCTGGCTCGCAGCTCAGGCGGAGCGCCTGCGGGTTGATGAGGAGTACGGTCGTGATGAGATGTTCCGGCTGCTGTTAAGACGACTGGACACAATTCCGCCCTCACTGGTACTGGCCCAGGCCGCCAATGAATCAGCCTGGGGGACGTCACGTTTTGCGCAGCAGGGGAACAACCTGTTCGGCCAGTGGTGCTTCAGCCGGGGCTGCGGACTGGTGCCTTTGCACCGTCCGGAAGGCGCGACTCATGAAGTGGCGCGGTTCCGCTCCGCCTACCACTCCGTCCGGGCCTATGTGCAGAACCTCAACCGGCATCCGGGCTACGCAACGTTCAGGAGCTTGCGGGCAGAGGCCCGGGCCCGTGGTGAGCAGCCTACCGGTATCCAGCTCGCGGCCGGCCTTGGCGCCTATTCAGAGCGGGGAGATGCCTACCTCCAGGAAATCCGCAGCATGATCCGGTACAACAACCTGATGTGGTATGACCAGAAGTACCGGAACACGATTCAGCATCGGGATAATATTGAAGGCTTACTGGAACTGATCACCGCACCCGAGGCCTCCCTCCAGCCGCACTGACGAGGGCCCAATAGAACGGGCACTGGAGCTTATCCAGGTTAGCCTCTGTGGGGAGCGCCCAGATATTCCCGGGATTGCATTTCCAGCAACCGGGACTCTGTGCGCTCGAACTCAAAGTCCAGCCGACCTCCGGCATAAAGGCTGGTGATGGGCGCATCGGCGGAAATTATCACTTTGACGTTGCGATCGTAGAACTCGTCGATCATGTTGATAAAACGCCGTGCCTGATCATCCTTGTCATTGCCCAGTACCGGTACGTTGGAAATGATAATAGTCTGGAACTCCCGGGCCAGCTCAATGTAATCGTTCTGGCTGCGGGGGCCGTCGCACAGCTCCCGGAACTCAAACCAGACCACATCATCGGCATGAGCTCGGGCCTGAAGTTTACGACCGTTGATCATCAGATTCAGGGAATGACTGCCACCCTCTGCTGCGAGGCTGTCAAAGCTCCGCTGCAGGCTGACATCCGCCTGGTCATCCAGGGGTGAGTGGTAAAGCTCGGCCTGCTCCAGGGTACGCAGGCGATAATCGACACCGCCATCCACATTGACCACGTCGGTGTGCTTTTTAACCAGATCAATGGCAGGCAGGAAACGCGCCCGCTGCAGACCGTCCTTATAGAGCCCGTCCGGCTGGATGTTGGAGGTACAGACCAGGGTCACGCCACGGCTGAACAACCCGTCCATCAGCGTAGCCAATATCATCGCATCGCCGATATCCGACACAACAAACTCGTCGAAGCAGATAACCCGGGCCTCCGCCGCAAAATTGGCTGCTACCTTGTCCAGCGGGTTCTTCTCGCCCTTGAGTGCTTTCAGCTCCGTATGTACCCGTTGCATAAAGCGGTGGAAATGCACGCGCATCTTTCGCTCAAACGGCAGGGACTCAAAAAACGTGTCCATCAGGTAGGTCTTGCCGCGGCCCACACCACCCCAGAAATAGAGCCCCTTCACCGGTTCTACCCGCCCCTTGCGGACTTTCAGGGAGATTTTTTTCAGGGGACGAACCCGCTGATTCTCCGCGGCCACCAGAC
>JAJUHY010000135.1 GCA_029265735.1 Marinobacter segnicrescens
CGCCGCCCAGGCACAAAAGGAGAAGCAGAATCATGAGCGCTGTGACGATTGAAAAGCCCAGGGCACCAGTGCTGACCCGGGAAGCGATGCGCGGAAAGGTTTCGGATGCGTTGCGGCTGTCAGCACGGATCTTCCATACCCTGATTGAGCCTCAGGTAGTCGTCACCCTTGGGCTGGCGGTCTTGCTGATTGGTTCCGCCATCGGTGTGGCCGTGAGTGCCCATCAGAATCGGGATCTGTACAACACCCTGTCCAATCTCCAGCTGGAGCGGGACGCCTACCAGCGTCAGTGGAGCCAGTTGTTGCTTGAGCAAAGCGCACTCAGCGCCCATGGGCGCATTGAGCGCAAGGCCGTTGAAGAGCTGGAAATGGTGGTGCCGGGCCGGGAGCACATAGTGCTCGTGCCATACGCGGACACCAGCAGAATCGCATCCGCACCGAGATAAGAGCACGCCATGGCCGCCAGACCGGAAAAACCCACCCTCCTGCAGAAAGCAGGCGTCAGTCTTAAAGCCTGGCGCTTTGGCTCCGTCGTGGGCGTTTTTCTGGTAGTCGTTGCTGCGCTGGGCTGGCGTCTGGTGGACCTTCATGTGGTTGACCAGGAGTTCCTGCGTCACCAGGGGGATGTGAGAACCATTCGGGTCGACTCCATCGACGCCCACCGGGGCATGATCACCGACCGCTACGGTGAACCGCTGGCGGTCAGTACGCCCGTTGAAACCCTGTGGGCGAATCCCAGCGAAATGGATGCGGAGGACCCGAGGCTGACGGCGGTTGCTAATCTGCTGGGCCTTTCTGAAGCCGGGTTGAGGCAGCGCCTGCGGGATTACGCATCCCGGGAATTCATCTATATCAGCCGCAAGATCCAGCCAGCGGTAGCGCAGGAAGTCCTCGCACTGGGTGTGCCGGGTCTGTATAGCCGGCTTGAGTACAAGCGCTACTATCCTGCCGGTGAAGTAGCAGCCCACCTGGTGGGCTTCACCAATATCGATGAAGAAGGGCAGGAAGGTATTGAGCTGTCGTATAACGAATGGCTCAGCGGTGTGCCGGGACGCAAGCGGGTGCTGCGGGACAATCGTGGCCGGCTTATCCGCGACCTGTCTCTGATCCGCGATGCCCGACCAGGCAAGGACCTGACCCTCAGTCTTGATCTGCGCCTTCAGTATCTTGCCTACCGGGAATTGAAAGCCGTAGTGCAGGCCCATAAAGCCAGGGGCGGTACGCTGGTGATGCTGGACGTTTCTACTGGCGAAGTACTGGCCATGGTGAACCAGCAGTCCTACAACCCCAACGACCGCGCCTCGCTGAGCCCGGGCCGGCTCCGGAACAAGGCGGTGACGGATCTATTTGAGCCGGGGTCAACCATCAAACCGCTGGCGGTGGCGGCTGCGCTGGAAATCGGCGCGTACCAGCCTGATACCCTGGTGGATACTTCTCCCGGTTACCGGCGCTACGGTCGCTTTACAATTCGTGATCACCGGAACTATGGCGAGCTCCCGGTCACCGAGATCATTTCCCGGTCGAGTAACGTTGGCATGACCATGATTGCCAACGATATCGGCGGCAATGTCATCCGCGATTTCTATTTCCGGCTGGGCCTGGGGCAACCCACAGGCATTGGCTTCCCCGGTGAGGCGGTGGGCGTGTTACCCATGACCGATCGCTGGCGCCCGGTAGAGGAGGCGACGCTGTCCTACGGGTACGGCATGAGCGTTAACGCACTGCAGCTTGCTCAGGCTTATATGGCAGTGGCAAACGGCGGCATCCGCTACCCGGTGACGGTTATGCGACGGGACGAGCCGCCAGCGGGTGAGCGGGTCATGTCAGAAAAGGTAGCTGCCCAGGTGCGTGATATGCTGCAGGCGGCGGTTGAGGTCGGTACCGGGAAACGGGCTAATCCGGCGCTTTACAGCGCTGGCGGCAAGACCGGGACGGTCCATCTGGTGGGTGCCCATGGCTATGAAGACAGCCAGTACAAGGCCATTTTCGCTGGTATCGCACCTATGGATAATCCCCGCATCGCTGCTGTGGTCGCGGTAGATGCGCCCCAGGGTGGTGATTACTACGGTGGTGAAGTGGCAGCGCCGGTTTTTGCTCGGGTCATGAGCGACGCTCTGCGTCTGTTGAATGTCCGGCCAGAGCTGGCCGCGGAAACGGCAGACTTACCGGCAGTCGCCAGCAACGGAGGGAGGCCATAAGTCATGTGTATGACCTCTCTGAGCACATTGCTGCAAGGTGTTGTCGACGTCCCCTCCGTGTTTGATGTGACGATCCATGGTTTGCAGACAGACAGCCGGCGGGTGACCATGGGCGATGCATTCGTTGCCTTGCCGGGCAGTCGTACTTCCGCTGACCATTATGTAGATGCCGCCATCAAGGCTGGTGCCATCGTCGTCATCCTGGATTCAGCTGAGCCCCGACCCTGTTACGAATATCGTGGCGCGCTGATCGTGCCGGTCAGGAACCTCAAGGCCCGGCTTGGCCAGATCGCGGACCGTTTCTTCGAGCATCCGTCCCGGCGTTTGCGGTTGGTCGGCGTCACCGGTACCAACGGCAAGACCTCAGTCAGCAGCTTTATTGCACAGCTGTTAACGGCTGCGGATTTGCCCTGCGGAGTGTCCGGAACGGTGGGTTACGGCTTGCCCGGTCAGCTTCGGGAAACCACCCACACCACCCCTGATGTGGTTGAAGTAAACCGCGCTCTGTCGGAGATGGTCCGCCAGGGCGCCCGTGCAGTGGCCATGGAGGTTTCTTCCCACGCTCTGGATCAGGGGCGCGCCGATAATCTCGCGATGGTAGGTGCGGTGTTTACCAATCTGACCCGGGATCACCTGGATTACCATGGCTCCATGGAGGCCTACGGTCAGGCCAAGGCCTCGCTGTTTCACCGGGAAGGCCTGCACTTCGCCGTCATCAATTTCGACGATCCGTTCGGTCGCCAGTTGTACGAACAGTCCGCCGGCCTTTGCGACCGGGTTCGGTACAGCCTCCATGAGTCCCAGACCGAGTTATGGCTGACACGGTTCGAGCCGGGAGCTGACGGTTTCGTAGCCGAGGTTGATGGTGAGTGGGGACCCTTTACTCTGTCTGCGCCCCTGATGGGAACCTTTAACGCGGGTAACCTGCTGGCGGCTGTGGCAGCGGTACTGAGTCTGGGTATGTCGGTAGAGCAGGTTCAGCAGGCGGTTCCGGGCCTAACTGCTCCCCCAGGGCGACTGGAAACCCTGGGCACGCCGGACGGCGTCCGGGTAGTGGTGGACTATGCCCATACCGCCGACGCGCTGGCCAATGCGCTGGCGGCACTGCGCCCACATACCCGGGGAAAACTGATCTGTGTCTTCGGCTGTGGCGGTGATCGGGACAGCGGCAAGCGGCCGGCAATGGCGCGGGAAGCCGAGAAGGGCGCTGACCACATCATTATTACCGACGACAACCCCCGTACGGAATCGCCGGAACAAATCGTTCAGGACATGCTTGCGGGCCTGATCAATGCTGAGGCCGCAACTGTGATTCATGACCGTGCCGATGCCATTCGCATGGCGGTCGATATGGCCCGACCCGGTGACCTGGTACTGGTTGCCGGCAAAGGCCATGAAGCCTGGCAGGAACGTAACGGCAAGCGGATGCCCTTCAGTGATGTGGCCCATGTACGGCAGGCCCTTGGGCTTGAGGAGGGCGGGGCATGATGCGCTCATTTTCATTGCAGGAGCTGGCCCGGGTGCTGGATGCGCCGGCGCCTGTAGCTAACGGTCAGGTGGAGCGGATCGTAACTGACAGCCGGACTCTTCGTGGCGGCGATCTTTTTGTTGCGCTGCGGGGTGAGCGGTTCGATGGTCACGATTACGTAGCAGCGGCCCGGGGGGCCGGTGCAGTGGCAGCGGTAGTGGACACGTCCTGCCCACAGGTGGAGTTACCCCAGCTGGTGGTACGGGACACCGTACAGGCGCTGGCGGATCTTGCGCGGTTCAATCGTGAGCTGAGCAATGCCCATATCGTCGCCATTACCGGAAGCAGCGGCAAGACCACATTGAAGGAGATGCTGTCGGCCATTCTTGGCGGCGAGGGCAGCACCCTGGCGACAGTAGGCAATCTGAATAATCACATTGGCGCGCCTCTGACTTTGCTCCGGATTGCGCCGGAACACCGTTTTGCCGTGATCGAACTGGGTGCAAGCGGACTGGGCGAGATAGCCCACACCGTTGCGGCGGCCCGGCCTGAGGTGTCGGTGATCACCAATGCGGGTGAGGCCCACCTGGAAGGCTTCGGCAGTTACGAAAATATCGTCCGCGCCAAGGGCGAAATTATTGACGGCACCCTTGCAACCGGTGCTGTTGTACTGAACGCAGATGATCCCGCCTGTGGCCAGTGGACTGAACGCGCTGGCAGCCGACGAGTCATAACCGTCAGCGCAACCGGCGCTGAAGCCGATTACCGCTGTACTGACTGGCAGTCAGTTGAAGGGGGCTACCGGGCAGAGGTTGAGACCCGCGATGGACGCCAGCTCCAGGTCGATATAGCTCTCGCTGGCGTCCACAACATTGGCAATGCGTTGCTGGCCATGGCCGCAGCCGAAGCGGTCGGGGCAAGCTGGGAATCGATCTACAAGGGGCTGTCTGCTGTCCGGCCAGCGGCCGGGCGCCTGGAGCGGAAGGTATTGAGTTCCCGGGTAACCGTTATCGACGACAGTTATAACGCCAACCCCGGCTCCATGAAGGCTGCGCTTGAGGTGCTGGCGCTTGAGCCGGCGAGACGAATCGCATTGCTCGGCGCCATGGCGGAGCTCGGAGCGGAAGCGGAAGCGCTGCACCGGGGCGTCGGTGCCCACGCCCGCGCCCTGGGTATTGATGAGCTGCTGGTGGTCGGTACCAGCACGAACTGTTCGGCGCTTGCGGCTGGCTTTGGTGGTCAGGCCCAGGTGTTCGATACGCAAGAGCAGGCAGTGGACTGGCTGCAGAAAAATATTGCTGACTCCATGACCGTGTTGGTCAAGGGGTCTCGTAGCGCTGCCATGGATAAGGCGGTCATGCTGTTACAAGAAAAGGTAGGTCACTAATGCTGCTCTGGCTGACAGAACTGCTGACACCGTACTTCAAAGAACTGATGGTGTTCCAGTACCTGACTCTGCGGGCGATCCTCGGCACGTTGACGGCGCTGCTGATTTCACTGCTGATCGGGCCGACAATGATTCGCAAACTGAGCCAGTACCAGATCGGCCAGGCAGTGCGGGACGATGGACCGCAGACCCACCTCAGTAAAGCCGGTACTCCGACCATGGGAGGCGCCCTGATTCTGGTGGCGATTGCGCTCAGTACCCTGCTTTGGGCTGATCTGGGTAATCGCTATGTCTGGATAACGCTTGTGGTCACCCTGGGTTTCGGGGCCATCGGCTGGGTAGACGATTACCGCAAAGTAGTCGAGCGTAACCCCAAGGGACTCCCGGCCCGCTGGAAATACTTCTGGCAGTCGGTTATCGGCGCCGTGGCGGCGGTGGTGCTGTTTTACAGTTCGATGCTGCCCCAGGAAACCTCGCTGTACCTGCCGTTCTTCAAAAACGTGTCCCTGACCCTGGGCCCGGTCCTTTTTATTCTGCTCACCTACTTTGTCATCGTGGGCAGCAGTAACGCCGTTAACCTCACCGACGGACTTGATGGTCTGGCCATTATGCCGACGGTCATGGTTGCCGGTGCCCTGGGTGTCTTCGCTTACCTGTCTGGCCACGCGCAATTCGCCAGTTACCTTCTGATTCCTCAACTGCCCGGCAGTGGTGAGCTGATCGTATTCTGCGGAGCCCTGGTGGGTGCCGGTCTGGGCTTTCTCTGGTTTAACACCTATCCGGC
>JAJUHY010000104.1 GCA_029265735.1 Marinobacter segnicrescens
CAAACGGGGGCATGCCTCCGCCGCCAGGGGGCATCATGCCTCTCATGCCGCGCATCATGTTCTGCATTCCACCCTTCTTGCCGAACTTCTTCATCATCTTCTGCATCTGCTTGTGTTGCTTCAGCAGCCGGTTAACGTCCTGGATCTGGGTACCGGAACCGGCAGCGATGCGGCGCTTGCGAGAGTTGTTGATGGTATCGGGGAAGCGGCGCTCCTTCGGAGTCATGGAACAGATGATGGCTTCCATCTGACCGAAGGTCTTGTCATTGACCTGGCTCTGAGCCATCTGTGCCATCTGGCCCATACCAGGCAGCTTGTCCAGCAGGCTGGCCATGCCGCCCATATTTTTCATCTGCTGCAGTTGATCCCGGAAGTCCTCAAGATCAAAACCCTTGCCCTTCTTGATCTTTTTGGTGAGCTTCTCAGCCTTCTTGCGGTCCAGCTTGCGCTCGGCCTCCTCGATCAGGGAGAGTACATCCCCCATGCCGAGAATACGCGATGCCACCCGATCCGGATGGAAGGGCTCCAGCGCGTCGGACTTTTCACCCACACCCATAAACTTGATGGGCTTGCCGGTAATATGACGTACTGACAGCGCCGCACCACCCCGGGCGTCGCCGTCGGTCTTGGTGAGCACAACCCCGGTAAGCGGCAGTGCGTCATTGAACGCCTTGGCCGTATTGGCGGCGTCCTGCCCCGTCATGGCATCGACCACAAACAGGGTTTCTGCGGGGTTGATGGCCTTATGCAGGCGACCGATCTCATCCATCATCTGTTCGTCGACATGGAGGCGACCGGCGGTGTCCACAATCACCACATCCAGATGCTTGCGACGAGCGGCGTCAATGGCGCCTTCTGCGATGACCACCGGGTCCTGATCCGCGGTGCTGGGGAAAAACTCAACCCCCACCTCACCAGCCAGGGTCTCCAGCTGCCGGATAGCGGCCGGTCGGTAAACGTCGGCACTCACCACCAGTACAGATTTTTTCTCACGCTCTTTTAACAGTCGGGCCAGTTTGGCCACGGTGGTAGTTTTACCGGCACCCTGCAGGCCTGCCATCATGATGACCGCCGGCGGGCGCACAGCCAGGTTCAGCTTTTCGTCGCCGGAGCCCATAACCTGCTCCAGCTCCTGCTGAACGACCTTTACGAACACCTGGCCCGGAGTAAGACTGCGCTGCACCTCCTGCCCAAGCGCACGCTGTCGCACACCTTCTATAAACGACTTGACCACCGGCAGGGCAACATCAGCCTCCAGCAGGGCCATGCGAACTTCCCGCAGGGTTTCCTTGATATTGTCATCGGACAGCCTGGCCTGGCCGGAAATTTTCCTGAGACTCCCCGAGAGTCGGTCTGTCAGGTTCTCAAACATGATGGTATCCGTAGCCCTGAGAATGAATCGCTGAAATGGCAGCGTCCAGGTTGCAGGCCGGTATCCGCCTGCACCTCTGTCACCTGTCACCGGGACATGACGCCGCACGCAAACCGGTTGATTCCGGTTGCACAATCACGACATTATAACCAGACTATCGCGCTGAAACGACCGGTCCGGCCATTCTGATATTGAAACCAATAGCCCGGACCCTACCACATAACACCGATCAGGTATGCCATGGGAACGCTGATTCTCGCTGTAACTACCCTGTTCCTTTATAGCATCGGCACAGCCCTCCACGCCCTGGGCTTCAGGGGACGCATTGCCACCCACAAGCACGTCCTGACCGTACTGGGCGCACTCGGACTGACCGCCCACGGGATTCTGGTGTGGCAAACGCTGTTTCAGGATGGTGCGCTTAACCTGGGCTTCTTCCAGAGCTCGCTGCTTATCTCCTGGCTTGTGGTAGCGCTACTGCTCTTCATGAACCTGCGCAAGCCGCTGGACAGCCTTTTTCTTGGCATCTATCCACTCGCCTGCCTGACAGTCGTCTGTGCACTTCTGACCCATACGCCACCGCGCTTTATCCAGCGGGATGACTGGGGCGTGCTGTCGCATATTGCATTGTCGGTTACTGCCTACAGCATCTTTACACTGGCGGCGGGACAGGCGCTTCTGCTCTACCTTCAGAACCGCCAGCTCAAGCACAACTACAACAGTGCTCTCGTGCGTAACCTGCCACCGTTGCAGACCATGGAATCCCTGCTATTTGAACTGCTCTGGGCCGGGGTGATTCTGCTTGTACTGGCCATTGTGACCGGGGCAGTTTTTGTGAGCGACCTGTTTGCCCAGGACCTGGCCCACAAAACCATCTTCTCCCTGATCTCACTTGCTGTCTTTGCGGCCCTGCTTATCGGAAGGCAGACTCAGGGCTGGCGCGGCATCACTGCAAGTCGCTGGACGCTGGCCGGATGTGCCTTGCTGGCACTGGCCTATTACGGAAGCAAATTCGCGCTGGAGCTGGTCTTCCACCGAGTGGGTTGACACCCCTCTTCCCGGACCCTATTTTGCCCCTTTATCCGAAACATAAGGATTACCTCTTTTGAACGAGGCATCGCTTACGGCGCTGTTCTTTCTGCTTGCCATCCTGATTATCCTTTCGGCCTTTTTCTCCGGCTCTGAAACCGGAATGATGTCCCTCAACCGGTATCGCCTGAAACACATGGCGAAAACCGGGCATAAAGGCGCACGACGCGCCCAGAAGCTGCTTCAGCGCACAGACCAGCTGATCGGCGTCATTCTGATCGGCAACAACTTCGTCAACATTTTCGCCTCGTCCATCGCGACGGTGATTGCCATGCGGCTTTGGGGTGACGCGGGTATCGCCGTGGCCACACTGGCCCTGACCATCATTATCCTGGTCTTCGCGGAAGTAACGCCGAAAACCCTGGCTGCACTGTTCCCTGAAAAGGTCGCCTTCCCGGCGAGCCATGTGCTTGCGGTCCTCCTGAAGGTGCTCTACCCAGCGGTATGGACAGTGAATCTTTTTACCAACGCCATTCTCCGGTTTCTGCGGGTATCTATGGAAGGGGCGGGCTCGGACCACCTTTCTCAGGAGGAGTTGCGCACGGTGGTCAACGAATCCGGCTCACTGATCTCTTCCAGGCACAAGGATATGCTGGTCAGCATTCTCGATCTGGAAAAGGTAACCGTGAACGATATTCTGATACCCCGCAATGAAATTGTCGGGGTCGACCTGGACGACGATATAGAACATATTCTTCGTCAATTACGCTCCAGCCAGCATACCCGGCTGCCCATTTACAAGGGGGACATCAACAATGTTCAGGGCGTCTTGCATCTACGGAATATCTCCCGGCTGTTACTGCAGGAAAACGTTACCAAAGCCATGCTGATGCAGTTATCCCGGGAGCCTTACTTTATTCCGGAGAACACGTCTCTCCATACTCAGCTGATCAATTTCCAGAAAGCCAAACGACGCTTTGGCATTGTGGTGGATGAATACGGTGAAGTGCTGGGAATTGCGACCCTGGAAGACATTCTGGAAGAAATTGTGGGGGACTTCACGACGGACTATTCAGAGACCAGTCCCGATATTATTCCTCAGGAAGACGGCACTTTTATTATTGACGGCAGCGCAGCAGTCCGTTCGATCAATAAAAGTCTCAACTGGAAACTCCCGACAGGAGGCCCGAAAACACTTAATGGTCTGATCACCGAGAAACTGGAGGCCATTCCAGAAACCAACGTATGCCTTGTGATCCATGGTTATCGCATTGAAGTCCTGCAGATTAAGGACAACGTAGTAAAAGCCGCCATCGTGCATCCAATACCGCGTAAAAGGTCGCTTATCCGCCAAAGCCCCCCTGACTTATAGGTAATAGTTCTAAACCCAGCTTTTTTACAAGATCATATTTTAAGCAGTGCCTTGACCTAAATCATTCCTCTGTCAAGACTGAAGACGATGCGTCCACGATTGATGCATTCGCAGCCACCCGCCTTGAGCGCTTAATCAGCGGTACGGAACATCGTCAGAGAAGCGGGCGACTGCCAGACAACAATAAGAGGAGAAGGTCCATGAGCCTTTCACATACTGTCGGCCTGTTAACGCGCCCTGATGAAGAATGGATAGCAATCCGTAACGCTTCCGAATCGGTTTCAAGACTCTACTTCGGACACATCCTGATACTCGCACTCATACCCGCCGTGGCGGCCTTCTACGGCACCACTCAGGTGGGCTGGCAGGTGGGAGGCAGCCCCGTTATAAAACTGACTGTCACAAGCGCTCTACAGCTCTGTATTCTGGCCTATCTGGCCATGCTCGTGGGCATCTACATTATCGGCAAGTTCATCGATTTTTTCGCCGCCACCTACGAAGTAACGGAAACCACACCCCGCGGTGTGACCCTGGCTGCCTACACGGCAACGCCCATCTTTCTGCTGGGAGTGATTGCCGTCTACCCGAATATCTGGGTCAACATGGCCGTTGGCATTGCAGCAATCGCATACGCGGTCTATCTTCTCTATCAGGGTCTGCCCATACTGATGAGCATTCCCGAAGAGCGAGGCTTCATGTTTGCTTCTTCCGTGCTGACGGTAGGTCTGGTCATGTTTGTCGGACTGCTGGCCATCAGTGTGGTTATATGGAGCCTGGGCGTAGGCCCCCAGTACATAAGCTGAGCCTGCTGAACTCCAGACTGTAACGATCAGCCGGCCGCAACAGGCCGGCTTTTTGTGTGTCTCACCTGAACCTCCAGGAAGTTTCTTCAGGTTTTGAGACGCAGGGGCCTCATTACAAATAATTAATCGTGCAACCTCAGCAAATTTTGCGATAAATTACGCGGATAACTAACACTTTCAGAGTAAGCTCGGTAACGTATCCGGTTGAGGCGTATCAGGAGTCAGCCATGAACAGACAATCCGGCATACATTACCTGCACGACAGGCCCGGCGCAGGCGGGCCGGTTTCCGTTCCTCCGGAAGTCTCGCGGATCCGGGAGACCGTGGTTGCGGGTCTGGGTGACCTGTTACAGGGCGCGTTCGATGCAGTGGATGACTCGCTGTTCGAACTTGCCAATAACGCGCGCAGCAATAACGAGCAGAACCGTTATTTCGAAGCCATGCGTGAGATCCGAATCAAGCGCAAGGGCGTCGAAAAGCAGTTCCAGCAGTCTGTCTCATCACTGTTTGACGCCCCCCCGCTGGCTACCCAGGATGCTCAGTCACAGCCCACGACGCCGGACCCGACATCTGCCGACAGCCTTTCTCTGGTACAGGACGATGAGCTGGAAGAACAGGTCGCTCTGAGCGCGATGATCTCCAAAGCCAGAGCCTACTTTCAGGGCCCGCTGCTGCAACTGCAAACCCGTTTTACGGTAGTTTACCCGAACGCAAGCGAAGAGCGGCCAGTCAACCCCATGCTGCCGGACCATATCTGCCACGCCTTCGCCAATGCAGCAGAAGCATTCGAAATCCAGATTCGCGAACGGCTCATTGTCCTCAAGCAGTTTGACCGTTACGTTATTGCCAACCTCGGCATGCTGATGGATGAAGCCAACCGGATTCTGGTCCATGCCGGCGTTGTGCCGAACTTCCGGTATCAAGGCAAACCCCGTCAGGACCAGGCGTCGGTGCCGGGCTCCAGTGAAGCAGATACCGCCAGCCGCGCGGCGGATTCCTCCGGAAGTTATCAGGTTCGGGAAGATGACATCCTCTTCCAGCAGATCCGCCAGCTGTTGGCGGAACAGCGGGGTCATCGCAGTTACAGCACGAGTCATTATGGCCAGGCTAACCCCGAGATTCATATCATCGGCGGAGCAGAGCTGCTACAGATGCTGTCCCAGGCGTCTGTTACTGCTGACCTGCAGAATGCTCCGCGAAGCAACCTCAGCGCCGGTGAGCCGGTCACCGTAGACCTTCGGGATCTGATTGAGCATATTCTGGAAAGCCAGAAGCCGGAATATGGAAAGCAGCCTGCCCTGCAGGAAATGGATGAGGATCTGATCAACCTCGTGTCCATGCTGTTTGAATTCATTCTCGACGATTACAACCTGTCGGCCCCGATTCAGGTACTTATCAGCCGGCTGCAGATTCCGATTCTCAAGGTCGTCATCAAGGACAAGTCCTTCTTCAGCCGTGCTAACCATCCCGCCAGGAAACTGCTGAACTCCCTGGCCCGGGCGGGGATTGGCTGGAGTAACGCGGATGAGAAGTCCCGCGACAAACTGTACGAACAGATCCATAACATAGTTGCCCGGATTCTGGATGAGTTTGACGGTGACATTACCCTGTTCGAGACCCTCGGCGAGGAGTTTGACCAGTTCCTTACTCGCGAGAATCGCAAGGCATCTCTTGTGGAGCAGCGCACCCGCGAATCAGAGCGCGGCCGGATCAAGTCTCAGAAGGCTCAGGAAACGGTAGATCGCATACTCCGCGAGAAGCTCGCTCGCCGGCCCGTACCTCCTGCCGTCCACGATATCCTGATGAATGGCTGGAGCCGGGTCATGTTCCTGGCGTACCTGCGGGACGATGTTGAACACCGCTGGGATCAGTCGGTGCGGGTAGTGGACGATCTGGTCTGGTGCCTGCACCCTCACCTGGATGATGAAGAGCGTGACCAGTGGGTTCGAGTGGTTCCGAGGCTGTTAAAAGCACTTCGGGCCGGACTTGAAGAAGTCTCGTACAACTCATCCCGCCTCGACAGCATGATGAGCAAGCTCAAGCACGAGCTTACCGAAGCTTTCCGGAACCTGGCACTGGCCGAGGCCCGCGAGCCCGATGAACCGGAGCCTGCTCCGCCCATGGAGGCAGTAGCCGCTGAAGCACCCGAAGAACCGCTGGATGCCGGCATCGCCGAATTCCTGCCTGCAATTGATGCCATCAACATTGGACAATGGGTTGAGTTCCGCCTGGTGAATGGCTCCAGCTTCCGCTGCAAACTG
>JAJUHY010000094.1 GCA_029265735.1 Marinobacter segnicrescens
GTTCCAACGGTAAAACCACAGTCACCACGCTGGTGGGTGAGCTGGCCCGGGCCTGCGGTGTTCGTGCCGCCGTTGGTGGCAATATTGGTACGCCGGCCCTGGATCTGCTGCCGGAGCGGCCCGACGTCTACATTCTGGAACTCTCCAGCTTTCAGCTGGAAACCACCCATGAGCTCAACGCGATGGTTGCGACGGTGCTTAACGTGACCGACGACCATCTGGACCGGTATCCGAGCCGGATGGCCTATTACCAGGCCAAACAACTCATCTTCCGTGGTGCCGGAAATGCCGTGGTCAACCTGGACGATCCGTTAACTACCCCCATGGCCCGGGACAACCTGAACTTTATCTGTTACGGGTTCAACCGCGTAAATCCGGAGACATTCAGTACCCGGGAGGACGATCAGGGTCTGTGGATTACCTGGGGTCTGCATAATCTGGTCAATACCCGGAATCTGAAGCTGGCGGGACTGCATAACGTCAGTAATGTAATGGCGGCGCTGGCGCTCGGGCTTGGCGCTGGCTGGTCACTGGAAACCATGGCTTCAGCTGTTTGCGAGTTCCGCGGTTTGCCCCATCGCTGTGAGTCCCTGGGCCAGGTTAATGGCGTTGAGTACATCAACGATTCCAAGGGCACCAACGTGGGTGCCACGGTGGCGGCGCTTAACAGTCTGGGTCCCGGCTGTGAACGAATCGTGCTGGTTGCCGGTGGTGAAGGCAAGGGTGCCGATTTTGGTCCTCTGGGCGACGCCATTGCAGAGCATTGCCGGGCGCTGGTGCTGATTGGCCGGGACGCGGACGCGATTGCCCGGAGTGTGGCGGGACGCGTGCCCGTCGAGAGAGCAGCTTCCATGGACGAAGCTGTGGCGCTGGCAGCAAACGCTGCGCAGTCCGGCGACCGGGTTGTTCTGTCCCCCGCCTGTGCAAGCTTCGATATGTTCTCCGGTTACGAAGACCGGGGCGACCGTTTCCGTCAGGCAGTGGAGGGCTTGTGATGTCATTGTCGTCAGCCGTGCCATCAGCTCAGCCGGAAGGGTTCCTGTCACGCCCGCTGCCCTGGCTCGTGGTCAGTTCAGCGGCGTTGCTGATGATCGGTATCGTAATGATCGCTTCGGCCTCAATGGATACCGCCGCGGCCAACCTGGGCAACAGCTATCACTACGCCATCCGGCAGCTGATCTACGCGGGGCTGGGCTGCGCCGCGGGGCTGGCGGCGGCTAATGTGCCGGTGTCCTGGTGGTATCGCAGCGGTTGGTTGCTGCTGGCGATCGGCATGGTTTCACTGGTGCTGGTACTGACGCCCCTGGGGAAAACCGTCAACGGCTCCACCCGCTGGATTCCTCTGGGGGTGCTGAACGTACAGGTTTCCGAAGTGGCCAAGCTGTGCCTGATCGCTTACCTGGCTGGCTATGTGGTCCGGCGCCGTGACGAGCTGGTGAACAGCTGGTGGGGCTTTATCAAGCCGGTGCTGGTATTGGGTGTCGCCTCGGCACTGCTGGTCACCCAGCCTGACTTTGGCGCTACCGTAGTCCTGATGACGGCGGCGCTGGGCATGATCTTTCTCAGCGGTGTCCGACTGTCCCGTTTTATGCCACTGATTGCGGTCTGCGTTGTGCTCGGTGCCGTGTTGATCATCACTCAGCCCTATCGCCTCAAGCGGGTAGTGAGTTACCTGGATCCCTGGCAGGACCAGTACAACACCGGCTATCAGCTGACCCAGTCGCTGATCGCTTTTGGTCGCGGCGAATGGGCCGGTGTGGGGCTCGGGAACTCCATTCAGAAATTGTTCTATCTGCCGGAAGCTCATACAGACTTCATTTTTGCCATTACCGCCGAGGAGTTCGGTTTGCTCGGCTCCATGACGGTGCTCGCGTTGTTCACCGTGCTGGTCTTGTCGGGCTTTATCATCGCCCGCAATTCTGAGCGGCAGGGTATGGGCTTTGCCGCCTGTTTCGCCTATGGCCTGACGTTACTTCTGGGTCTTCAGGCCATGATCAATATGTCGGTGAATACCGGCCTTTTGCCAACCAAGGGTCTGACCCTGCCCCTGATGAGCTACGGCGGGTCCAGTCTGCTGGTGGTGTGCATCAGTATCGGCATCCTGGTGCGTATTGAAATGGAGCGGCAACAGCAGCTGGTGACTTCGGAGAAGGCTCCCGCCAGGCGGGTAAGGGGCACGTCATGAACAAGCGCTTTCTGATCATGGCGGGTGGCACCGGAGGCCACGTGTTCCCGGCCCTGGCGACAGCACGACTGTTGCAGGAGAAAGGCTGCGAGGTGCACTGGCTGGGTTCGTCCGGGGGCATGGAAGAGCGGCTGATTGCAGACACGGATATTCCACTGTCCACCATTGCCGTCAAGGGGCTGCGGGGCAAAGGCAAAATTACCTTGTTGCTGGCACCCTTCAAGCTGCTGAAAGCCTTGTGGCAGGCGTTACGGGTGGTCCGCAGGGTCCGGCCGGACTGTGTGATCGGCATGGGCGGTTTCGTCACCGGCCCTGGCGGTATCGCCGCCTGGCTGACCCGGCGTCCGCTGCTGGTACACGAGCAGAATGCGGTAGCGGGGATGACTAACCGAATCCTCGCCCGTTTCGCCAAGACCGTCATGGAAGCGTTTCCGGGGAGCTACGGTTCCGGTGTGGTTACCCGCTGCACCGGCAACCCGGTACGCAGCGATGTGGCGGCCCTGCCGGAACCTGATCAGCGCCTCGCCGGCCGCGAGGGCAGGCGGCGGTTGCTGGTGCTCGGCGGTAGCCTGGGTGCTACAGCGATTAACGAAATGGTACCGGCTGCAGTGGCCCGGTTACCGGAAGATCTGCGCCCTGAAGTCCGCCATCAGTGTGGTGAGCGCAACCATGAGACCGCACTCGCGGCTTATGAGGCCGCCGGTGTTGAAGCCTCGGTAGAGCCGTTTATCAAAGATATGGCTGAGGCCTATGGCTGGGCGGATGTGGTGATCTGCCGTGCCGGCGCACTCACCATATCGGAACTGTGTGCGGCCGGTATCGGTGCTCTGCTGGTGCCTTTCCCCCATGCAGTGGATGACCACCAGACCCGGAACGCCGCCTACATGGTCAAGGCCGGAGCTGCACTGCTGCTGCCCCAGCACAAGCTGGATGACGTGCTCCTGGCGGACACGCTGGCGGATTTGCTGGCGAAACCACAACACCTGATTGACATGGCCCGGGCAGCCCGTACGCTGGCGCGCCCTGATGCAACGGAGAGAGTCGTGAATTACTGCCTGGAGGCCGCCCATGCCTGAGTTTAATAACCTGCCCCTGGTATATCAGGTGCCTGAGATGCGGCGCATCCGTCATATACATTTTGTCGGTATCGGTGGTGCCGGCATGTGTGGCATAGCTGAGGTGCTGCGTAACCAGGGCTATGAGGTGTCGGGATCTGACCTGCGCGAGAGCCCGGTCACCGATCGCCTGAAAGGCCTTGGCGTCACCATTCACATCGGCCACCGTGAAAGCAACAGCGATAGGGCGGATGTGGTAGTGGTCTCGTCGGCCGTATCTGACGATAACCCCGAAGTGGCTTCCGCCCGGGCTCGCCGGGTGCCGATCGTGCCCCGGGCCGAAATGCTGGCGGAAATCATGCGTTACCGGCACGGCATCGCGGTGGCCGGAACCCATGGTAAGACTACTACCACCAGCCTGATTGCCTCGATTTTCGGCGAGGCCGGTCTTGACCCGACGTTTGTGATCGGTGGCAAGCTCAACAGCGCCGGCACTAACGCCCAGCTGGGTCGGTCGCGCTATCTGGTGGCTGAGGCAGATGAGAGCGATGCGTCCTTCCTGCATCTGACACCACTGGTTGCCGTGGTAACCAATATCGAAGCGGACCACATGGACACCTATGACGGTGATGTGGCCCAGCTCAAGAAAACCTTTGTGAAGTTTCTCCACAACCTTCCGTTCTACGGGACCGCAGTGCTGTGCGTGGACGACCCGTTCGTGGCGGAAATTCTGCCGCGGATTTCCCGGGCCATCATCACCTACGGCATTGACCGGGACGATGCGGACTATCGGGCCGAGGATATCGAAGCCGATGGCCTGCGTACCCGCTTTACGGTCAAGCGGCCTGGCGGGCGCAGCGATCTGCCGGTAGAGCTGCGCATGCCAGGACGCCATAACGTTCTTAATGCTCTGGCCGCTATCGCTGTGGCTACTGATGAAGGCATTGACGACGGTGCTATCTGCCGTGGCCTGGCAGCCTTTGCCGGCGTCAGCCGGCGCTTCCAGGTATACGGTGATTATCCGGTGGGCAATGGCTCAGTAACCCTGGTGGATGACTACGGCCATCATCCGACGGAAGTCGAGGCTGTAATCCGGGCGGCTCAGAGCGCCTGGCCGGGGCGGCGGATTGTGATGCTGTACCAGCCGCACCGTTACTCCCGTACCCGTGATCTGTATGAGGACTTTGTCCGGGTACTGTCTGAGGTAGACACCCTGCTGATGATGGACGTGTACCCCGCCGGCGAGGCGCCTGTGCCCGGAGCGGACAGTCGTGCTCTGTGCCGGAGCATTCGCCAGCGCGGTCAGGTGGATCCTATCCATGTGGAGGATGTGGCAGAGCTCGAAAGTGTATTGGCCAATATTCTGCAGGAGGGCGATCTCCTGCTGACCCAGGGCGCCGGTGATATCGGCGGCGTCGCAGCGAAACTTGCAGCAAATGGAGTAACAGGGCGTGGCTGATGTCAGAAACCGGTCTTTCCAGGTAGATGCCGAAACCCGGGCGGCGCTGGGTCGCGTCGCTGTCTTTATGGGCGGTGATTCTGCCGAGCGGGAAGTCTCCCTCAAAAGCGGACAGGCAGTCACCCGTGCGCTTCAGGATGCCGGTGTTGATGCTTTCGAGCGGGATATTACCGGCTGTCTGCTGGATGCGGTGAAAGAACCGGATTTCGACCGGGTTTTTATCGCCCTCCATGGCAGGGGCGGTGAGGACGGTACGATTCAGGCCATCCTGTCCCAGGCAGGCATTCCCTATACCGGCAGCGAAATCCTCGCATCGGCGCTGGCCATGGACAAGCTGCGGACCAAATTCGTATTCGCGGGGTTTGGGCTGCCGACCCCGGCCTTCCGGGCCATGAATCGTGAGGAAGAGGCCAGCTCCATTCTCGAGGATCTGAAGTTTCCTCTCAGCGTCAAGCCGGCGCGGGAAGGCTCCAGCATCGGCGTGCGCAAGGTCCATACCCGGGACGAGCTGATATCCGCCTATCGGGACGCCGCGAGTCACGATCCGCTGGTGCTGGTGGAAGAGTGGATTGAAGGGCCGGAGTACACGGTCAGCATTCTGCAGGGGCAGGCGTTGCCAGTGATCGGGTTAAGTACCGATCACGACTTTTACGATTATGAAGCCAAGTACATTTCCAGCGACACCCGCTATCACATTCCCTGCGGACTGGACGGGTGGCAGGAAGCGCTGGTTCAGAACCTGGCGCTGGAGGCCTTCCGGGTACTGGGCTGCCGCACCTGGGGTCGGGTCGACATTATGGAAGACCAGGAAGGTCGCTTCTGGCTGCTGGAGGTAAACACCGTGCCCGGAATGACTGACCACAGCCTGGTTCCCATGTCAGCAAAGGCGGCTGGAGTCAGCATGTCGGAGCTGGTGGTGCGGATCCTCAAGGACACGCTGCCGGCCGGAGAGGGCACCGATGCTTGAGCAGATGCTGCTAAGAGGCCGGTTTGTGCCGTCCGAGCCGCCGAGACGGCGCGGGGCGACCTCATCCGTTCCTGAGCAGACATTGTTCGGAGCCCTTGCCGACATGCTGGCCGGCGTGCCCTGGGGCAAGCTGGGCATCGGTGCGGTTGTCATGTTTGTAGCAGCGCTGGTGCCCTGGGGTACGGGTCAGTTGCTGGCCGCCATGGATCGTCAGTTCATGCGTATCGAGGTGCAGGGGGTCTTTGTAGGGGAGAGCCGAAACGAACTGGAGCGGCACGGGGCCCAGTGGCTCGGCGAGAGTTTTTTTACAACGGACCTGGCGGATATCAAACGATCTTTTGAGTCGCGGCCCTGGGTGGAAAGCGCAGCGGTTAAACGCACATGGCCTGATGGCCTGGTGGTCGAGATTCGTGAGCACCGCCCGCTGGCGTACTGGAACGACACGCAGCTGATCAGCCGCACCGGTGAGGTATTTGAGCCGTCGAACCGGGAGGTAGCAGGGCCCTTGCCCAGGCTGAGGGGACCAGAAGGACGGACGCGAGAAGTGATCGGAACCGGTCGCTACATTGCTGAACGGCTGGATGCAAGGGGCATCGGTTTCGCCGGCATTGCGCTGGAAGAACGGGGCGCCTGGACCCTGACCCTGGCCAATGGCATTGAGGTTGCGTTGGGACGGGATCAGGTTGAACAGCGGTTTGAACGGTTTCTCACCGTTTACGGTGAGCAGTTGGCGAGCCGGGCTGATCAGGTTGAGCGGATTGATGCCCGCTACACCAACGGTGTGGCGGTGCGGTGGAAGCCCCTGGAGGGGGCCTCTGATAATAATTCATAGAATGGCTATTGGTGAGCTGCATGTCATCGGTTGATACGGAAAACATGATCGTCGGGCTGGATATTGGCACTTCCAAAGTGGTGGCCATTGTTGGCAAGCGCAAGCTCGATGGATCCATTGAAGTGGTAGGTATCGGCTCTCATCCCTCCCGGGGGCTCAAGCGCGGCGTGGTCGTCAATATCGAGACCACTGTGCAGGCCATCCAGCGGGCGGTGGAAGAGGCGGAGCTGATGGCCGGTTGCCGTATTCATTCGGTGTACGCGGGAATTGCAGGCAGCCATATCAAGAGCCTGAACTCCCACGGCATTGTTGCGATCCGGGACCGGGAAGTGACCCAGGCGGATATCGATCGCGTCATTGATGCCGCCCAGGCCGTGGCCATCCCGGCGGACCAGAAGATTCTTCACATCCTCCCGCAGGAGTTTGTGATCGATAACCAGGAGGGCATCAAGGAGCCCCTAGGCATGTCCGGCGTACGGCTGGAAGCCAAGGTGCACCTGGTGACCTGCGCCGTCAACGCGGCTCAGAACATTGAAAAGTGCATACGCCGCTGTGGTCTGGAAGTGGA
>JAJUHY010000324.1 GCA_029265735.1 Marinobacter segnicrescens
ATCCGAGGCCCTTCATCTTGCCGTCGTCCGGGCGCTTGACGAAATCAACGCCGAGGGAGTCGAAGCGCTCACAGGCGGCGTACACGTCCGGTACCGCAATGCCGATATGACCGTAACCCTGGGGCTGGTCGTTACCGTTGTGATAGCTGAATTCCGGATCGTCCTCGGTGCCCCAGTTATGGGTCAGCTCGAGCATGGCTTCACGGGCGAAGGTGTAGGTGGTCCGGTGACCGTCGTCCTCGGGTACGCTCTGGGCCTGGCGGTCGTTCAGATACGCCAGGAAGTAGAGGGTGAATTTCATTTCCGGAAAATCCAGTTTGCGCACAAGACGCATGCCCATGATGCGCGTATAAAAGTCCAGGGACTTCTGCGGATCCTTGATCCGTAACATGGTCTGGTTAAACACATAACCGTCCGTTTCCGGTACCGGCGCGTCGTACAGACCTGGCGCCTGTTCAAAATGTCGTGACATGAGCAACTACTCCAACGATGGGTGTTAATGCGGACAAGGGACTTTAGATGACGGCGATATGGACAAATTTCAACCCCGCCGGCATTCTACGGGAGAACTCCTCCGACCCAGGTAGACATCGGTGATCGAAAAAATCCCCGTGGGTATCAGCAGCTGTCTGCTCGGTAATGAGGTCCGCTATGACGGCAGACACAAGCACTCCCGTTACTGCACCGAGATACTGGCCCGATACTTTGAGTTACGGCCCATATGCCCCGAGCTTGAAGCCGGGCTTGGCGTACCCCGCCCCCCCATACATCTGCGGGACGATGGCGATGAGCTCCGCCTTGTGGAAGTCAGCGCCGGCACCGACCATACCGCGGCGATGGACAGGGTCATTGACCGGGCCATGGCGTCATTGGGCGATCTGCGGGGCTTTGTCCTGAAGGCAAAGTCCCCCTCCTGCGGCCTGGAGCGCATCCCCGTACATGACCTCCATCGCCAGATCGTCCGCCACAATGGCCGTGGGATGTTTGCCGAGGCGCTGGTTCGTTACTACCCGCGGATGCCCGTGGCAGAAGAAACCCACCTCGAAGACGACCAGTTGCGGGCTGACTTTATCGGGCAGGTCCTTGCCTACCATAAGTGGCGGCAGACACTCACTGGCGAAGAATGACGCCTTGCGAGAATGCTCCCACAAGACGTCTGCGGAGTATCAGAGAGGCTCAGAATCCGTATAGCAGGGAAAGTGAGGTTTCTGTATCTGTTGATTCCGAGTCCGGCGGCGCATCGGAAACGTGGGTCACGAGATACGCCAGCTTCATGGAAAGATTGCCGATAACGCTGGCCTGCACTGAGGTTTCAGACTCGGTAATAACGTTGTTTTCGTCCAGACCGATCTCGGTGGAGAGCTTCTGGCGGAACAGAGCGTTTTCCGACAGCTCAAAGTCAAGCTGGGCCGCAAGCCGCGCGATCGCTTCTTCTTCATTTCGGTTACCGTCGTCATCCGGCTCATCCAGGCGGTTGTACCGGTAACCGGCACCGGCGGAAAGGTCCAGGAACGACTTGTCACCCAGCTCCCATACCCTATGCCCGTAACCGGTGGTGGCCGAGGTCCGGTAATCGTAGCCGGAGAAGCGATCATTCTCCCACGAGCCCCGCAGGAACCAGAACTGGTTTTCCGAAAACTTGTAGTTGGTTTCCGCCTCCAGCCGATAACGTTCGGCGGTGGTCTCATCTTCAGCTTCTGTATAGGCTGAGCGCAGCTCGCCTATATTGCGCCAGGTCTCGGTCTCGTGGACCACACCCAGTCTGGCCTTGAGGTTGGTTTCCTCTGAGTTGCCGGTGGTCACCAGCAGGCCCAGTTCCGCCTCGCCCTTCCAGGGCTCCTGTGCGACGGCCATTGCTGGCAGGGCCAGGGCGACTGCAGCCGCCAACTTGCAGATATGTGTCATGCGCTCTCCGTTACTGGATCAGTTCAGGCAGGGGTTTTACTGCGTTTTTCACCCTGGGTACTTTCAACCTGGGCACTTTCACCCTGACTACTTCGAGCCGCCTGTCGGGCGCGCTCGGCTTTCTTACGGGCTTTACGGGCAGCAATCACCCGGGCTGCTTCACCGCCCACGTGGGCTTCACCCCGGGCCCTGGCCAGGCGTATCTGGCGCTCCCGTTCTGCGAACCTTGCCCGCTGCTCGTCGGTCAGGGTCTCGCTGCATTGGTGACAACTGACACCGCGCCGATATTCCGGACGCTGCTTGTCAGCTTCAGTAATAGGACGGCGGCAGGCGTGACACTGGTCATACTGGCCCCGCTCCAGTTTGTGGTTAACGGTGACCCGGTCATCAAAAACAAAGCATTCACCCCGCCACAGGCTCTGCTCCTCGGGCACCCGCTCCAGGTAGTTCAGAATGCCGCCCTTGAGGTGATAAACCTCTTCAAAGCCCTGCTCTTTCAGATAGGCGGTGGACTTTTCACAGCGGATCCCGCCGGTACAGAACATGGCGACCTTACGGTGGCGGCCCGGGTCCAGTTGCTCCTTGACGTACTGGGGAAACTCACGAAAGGTGTCAGTGGCCGGGTTTACAGCCCGCTCGAAGGTTCCGATCTCCACCTCGTACTGGTTACGGGTATCAATCAGCAGTACATCGGGATCGGAAATCAGGTCGTTCCAGTCCTCGGGCTCGACATAGGTCCCCACTGTGCGCTTGGGGTCAATGCCTTCGACGCCCATGGTGACGATTTCTTTCTTGAG
>JAJUHY010000345.1 GCA_029265735.1 Marinobacter segnicrescens
ACGATTGGCCCCGTCATCGACAACGGCTTTTACTACGACTTCAAGTTTGATCGACCGTTCACCAACGAAGACCTGGAGCGGATTGAGAAGCGCATGGAAGAGCTGGCGAAACAGGATATCCCGGTTTCCCGCTCTGTCATGTCCCGGGAAGAGGCCGTCAGGCTGTTCAACGAAATGGGCGAAGAGTACAAGGTCCGGATCATTGAAGACATTCCCGGCGATGAGGACCTGTCATTTTACCGCCAGGGCGATTTTATCGACCTGTGCCGCGGCCCTCACGTGCCCAGCACTGGCAAGCTCAAGGCCTTCAAACTGACCAAGGTAGCCGGCGCCTACTGGCGTGGCGATACCGGTAATGAGCAGCTCCAGCGGGTCTATGGTACCGCCTGGGGTAACAAGAAAGAGCTCAAGGCCTACCTGCAACGGCTGGAAGAAGCCGAGAAGCGGGATCACCGCAAGATCGGCAAGAAAATGAACCTGTTCCATATGCAGGAAGAAGCACCTGGCATGGTGTTCTGGCATCCGGACGGGTGGACGCTGTATCAGGAAATCGAGCAGTACATGCGCGAGATGCAGCGCCGCCATGGCTACCAGGAGATCCGCACACCGCAGGTAGTCTCCCGTGCGCTCTGGGAAAAGTCCGGCCACTGGGACAAGTTCAAGGAAGGCATGTTTACCACTGAGTCGGAAAAACATGACTTTGCCATCAAGCCCATGAACTGCCCGTGTCACGTGCAGGTGTTCAATCAGGGCCTGAAAAGCTATAAAGAGCTGCCGTTACGGCTGGCGGAGTTTGGCTCCTGTCACCGTAACGAGGCTTCCGGCGCTCTCCATGGTCTGATGCGGGTGCGGGGTTTCACCCAGGATGACGCGCATATTTTCTGTGAAGAAGATGCGATTCAGTCAGAGGTTTCCGCATTTATCGAGATGCTTCATGAGGTCTATGCAGATTTCGGCTTTGACGAGATTCTGTATAAACTCTCAACCCGGCCGGAGCAGCGGGTAGGTTCCGACGAAGTCTGGGACAAGGCCGAAGCAGCGCTTGAGGAAGCTCTTAACCGGGAAGGTGTTGACTGGGAGTTGTTGCCGGGTGAAGGGGCATTCTACGGACCGAAAATCGAGTTCTCTCTGAAGGACTGCATCGGCCGGGTGTGGCAGTGTGGTACCATCCAGGTCGACTTTTCCATGCCGGGCCGTCTGGGTGCTCAGTATGTGGCCGATAATTCCGAGCGCCGCACGCCAGTAATGCTGCACCGGGCGGTCCTGGGGTCTTTCGAGCGTTTTATTGGTATTCTTATTGAAGAATACGAAGGCGCTTTCCCAGCCTGGCTGGCCCCGACCCAGGTCGCCATCCTCAATATTACCGACCGTCAGGCGGAATATTGTGAAAATCTGGCCGAAAAGTGGCAGAACGCGGGTTATCGGGTAAATGCTGACTTGAGAAACGAGAAGATCGGCTTTAAAATCCGCGAGCATACTTTAAACAAGGTTCCCTATCTGGTCGTGATCGGCGATAAGGAAGTCGAGAGCGGCGCCATTGCGGTGAGAACCCGCAAGGGAGAAGATCTGGGGACCATGACGCCGGAAGCGTTCGAGGCTCTGCTGGCTGCAGAGGTCGCGCGCAAAGGCAGAACCAGAGTGGAGAATTGACTATCAAACAGCGAGCGAATCGGGGTGGTCGCGCACCACGCGCACCTATTAACGAGAACATTGACGCAGCGGAAGTCCGCCTTATTGATGCCGAAGGTAACCAGGTCGGTATTGTTCCCATAGGCGAAGCGTTGAAGCAGGCTGAAGAAGCGTCTCTGGACCTTGTCCAGGTTACGGATTCCGATCCAATCGTCTGTAAGATAATGGACTACGGCAAGAAGGTCTTCGAAGACAAGAAGGCCAAGGCTGCTGCCAAGAAGAAGCAGAAGCAGGTCCAGATCAAAGAAGTGAAATTCAGACCAGTGACGGAAGAAGGGGATTATCAGGTCAAACTACGCAACCTGATACGTTTCCTTGAAAACGGGGACCGCGGCAAAATCACGATCCGATTCCGGGGACGTGAGATGGCACACCAGGAGATCGGTATGCAGCTCATGAACCGCGTGGAGAAGGAT
>JAJUHY010000167.1 GCA_029265735.1 Marinobacter segnicrescens
TACCGGGTCCTGAGCCCGGTTGTTAATGACGGAAAACTGACCCTGTGTCAGCAGCATGCCGGCCCTCGTGAAGCGGATAACAAGGAGAGGCAAGTGGAGGAAGACGAGCAACGACGTCTCATCGAAGACGTGATCCCGGATGTGCGCGACGGTCTGACCCGAACCGAGCGGCTGATCCTGTACGTGTTACAGGAAACCCAGCGCGAACTGGGGGGCCGCAATGTGCCAACGGTAATGCTCTACGGCCGGGTGCTGGAATACATCAATATCAGTGAGCAGGAGCTGCATGTCTATCTGGACCGGCTGGGGGTGCGGGGTGATGGCAGCTGAAGGGCGAAGATTGAGATAAGGCAGGCAGTACTCCTGCATCCCAGCGTCGTCAGTCTGTTATCCTTGGTCCACGGTTCTGACATACATACAGGAGTTTGAGCGTTTACCCATGAGATTTATTATTCGTCCGTTTTTTCAGGTGTTACGGGTGATCCTGACGCCTTTTATGCTGCTTAGCGAGAAGCTAACTACGCCCCCTGCGGTAAGCCGTTCGCCGGAAGTGCAGGCTGAAGTTGATAATGCCTGCCGGGACCTTGCCTTGTACCAGTTCCGTGCGTGCCCGTTCTGCATCAAGGTGCGCAAGGAAATCGCCCGGCTCGGCCTGACGATTGAAACCCGGGATGCCCAGAATGACCCGCAACACCGGGCTGATCTGGAGGCTGGCGGCGGTCGCATCAAGGTGCCGTGCCTGAGAATCCGTGAGCAGGATGGCAGCGAGCAATGGCTTTACGAGTCCGATGATATCAATGCGTGGTTGCGAGACCGGTTTGAACCAGCCTGATCCTTCGTACCTTTTGGCGTGACAAAAAAAGCAGGCTCTGCTCGTTAGGCAGGCATAGTCTTTCGTGAACAGAAAACATTTAGCAGAGGAACAGAATGGTAATTTGTGGCGTTGAACTCACCGGCTCCGACGCCGTCATCTGCATACTTGCCCACGACCGGGGCCAGTTCAGCCTGCCGGACAACAAGGTTCGCAAGCTCTCACTCAGGAAAGACCATGGCCGAACGGACCTTCTGCAATTCCAGAAGGACTTTGATGCACTGCTGACAGAATACGGGGTGACACGAGTGGTCATCCGGGAGCGCATGCAGAAAGGCAAGTTTGCCGGAGGTGCTATCAGCTTCAAGCTGGAGGCTACGATTCAGTTGATTGACAGGCCCGACCTGGACGTGCGGCTGGTTTCGCCCGCCCAGATCAAATCTGCCCTTGCGGCGCATCCATTGCCGGTCCCCTTCTCAGAAACCGGCCTCAAGGCGTTTCAGGAGACAGCATTTACGGTGGCCTACGTGGGGCATGTGGCCAGTTAACAGTGTTACAGGAGATGTCCGAAGACTCAGGACGCCTCCGTTGATTTCTGGAAAACCAGCATCCCATTGTTAGCCGGCATCGGATAATGATCCGTAAGGGTCAGCTTTACCGCGTGAGCCAGTGCTGCCAGGTCGTCTGTATCGCGAATTCCCATATGAGCTGCCCGGGCTTTCAGGTGACGGTCGAACTCCCGGTTGCTCTGGCTGGTGAATTCGCCATGGTGATTGAACGGCCCATACAGGCAAAAGGCGCCGCCCTCGGACAGGCGTTCGCCAATGCCATAAAACATCTTCTCGACTTCGCTCCACGCCATGATGTGAGCGGTATTGGCTGAAAAGGCCCACTGGAACGAGTCAATCGGCCATACAGGCTGTCCGACGTCCAGCTCAAGCATCGGCAGGATATTGGACAACCCTGCCAGCTTCAAGCGAGCCGGGGCCAGGTGTGCTGCACTGGGGTGCTCAGTCGGCTGCCACTGCAGGTGAGGCAGAGCCTGGGCGAAATGCACCGCATGCTGCCCCGTACCGGTGCCGATCTCCAGAACCATGCCGGGTTCGTTGAAAACACCCTGCAGGCGCTCCAGAATCGGATCCTTGTTATTTTCACAAGCCTGGGAAAAGGGCAGATTGGTATTCATCAGCGCGTACCTCCATGGCCTGAACGTTATCAGATAACGGCGTTTCGTTCTGATGGCAGTATAATGGCGCTCCCGAAACCATTGCAGAGAATCTTCATGCCTATTGAAAAGAATCAGGTCGTCCTGTTCCATTACAGTGTCCGGGATGAACAGGGCGAGATCGTTGAAAGCTCACACGGCGGCGAACCAAACGCCTACCTGCACGGCCACGGCGGCATTATCCGCGGGCTGGAAGAAGCCCTCGAGGGGCGTGATGAGGGTGATAGCTTCAGTGTCACGGTCAGTCCGGACAAGGCATACGGCCCGCGCCGGGAAGGCGCCATCCAGCGGGTGCCCATCAAGCATCTTATGGGGGCCAAGCGCTGGAAAGCCGGCATGGTGGCCCAGGTGCAGACCGATCAGGGTCGCCGCCATGTAGTTGTCGCCAAGGTTGGGCACAAGTTTGCAGATGTGGACACCAACCATCCCATGGCCGGCAAGACTCTCACATTCGATATCGAGGTGATTCAGGTTCGCCCTGCGGATGCGAGCGAGATCGCCCACGGCCATGTTCACGGGCCGGGCGGGACTCACCACTAAGCCTTGCAGAGGAAAGTGCCCGCGCCTTTAACGCTACGCCCCTACCAGCAGGAAGCGGTCGACGCCACCCTGCAGCACTTCCGCCGTTCCGATGAGTCGGCGGTTATCGTGCTGCCCACGGGCGCGGGCAAGAGTCTGGTCATTGCCGAACTGGCGCGCCTGGCCCGGCGCCGCATTCTGGTTCTGGCCCATGTTAAAGAGCTGGTGGAACAGAATCACGGCAAGTATGAGGGGTACGGTCTTACCGCCAGCATCTTTGCAGCAGGGCTCAGGCGAAAGGAAAAGCGGCATCAGGTCACTTTCGCCAGCGTACAGTCGGTGGCCGCCAATCTGGACCAGTTCCGGGATGAATATTCGCTGCTCATTATCGATGAGTGTCACCGGGTCAGCGGAAAGGATACCGGTCAGTACCAGCAGATCATTACCCGGCTACAGCAGCAGAACCCGGCCCTGAAAGTACTTGGGCTGACGGCAACGCCTTATCGGCTGGGAATGGGCTGGATCTACCGTTACCACTACCGGGGATTCGTGCGCAGTGCCGATGACCGGCCGTTTCAGCATTGCATTTATGAGCTGCCCCTGAGCTACATGATCAGCCGGGGCTTTCTGACACGGCCTGAGCTGGTGAATGCTGCGGTCGCCCAGTATGACTTTTCCGTGCTGCCACGGAACCGCTTCGGTGAATATGCCGAGAATGACGTTAACCAGCTGCTCACCAGATACCGTCGCGTAACCCAGGCAATCATTGAGCAGGTGACGGAGCTGGCGGAAGATCGTCAGGGCGTGATGATCTTCGCGGCAACGGTTGATCACGCGAAAGAGATTGCCGGCTATCTTCCGCAGCATCAGACCGCGCTGATCATCGGTGCGACGGACAGTAAAAACCGGGACGAAAGCATTCAGCGCTTCAAACAGCGCGAGCTGAAATATCTGGTTAACGTATCGGTGCTCACCACCGGCTTTGATGCCCCCCACGTGGATCTTATTGCGATCCTGCGACCCACGGAATCAGTCAGCCTGTACCAGCAGATTGTCGGACGGGGCCTGCGTCTTTCGGAAGGCAAGCAGAACTGTCTGATCATCGACTACGCCGGCAACCACATGAACATCCATCACCCGGAAGTCGGCGAGGTAAAACCCAGTCCCGACAGCGAGCCGGTGCAGGTGTTCTGTCCTGCCTGCGGCTTCGCTAACGTGTTCTGGGGCAAAACGGACGGCGACGGTCAGGTGGTCGAACACTACGGGCGCCGCTGCCAGGGATTGCTGGAACAGGACGGTGCTCCAGCGGCGGCACGTCCTCAGCAATGCGATTACCGCTTCCGGTTCAAGGAGTGCCCCCATTGCGGCAGTGAGAATGACATCGCGGCCCGTCGCTGCCATGAGTGCCAAAAAACGATTCTCGATCCCGACGATCAGCTTCGGGATGCACTGAAGCTTAAGGACGCGCTGGTAATCCGCTGCGCCGGCATCACGCTCAGTATCTCGGGCACAAATGAGAACAGATTGAAGGTGACTTACCACGGCGAGGACGGTGAAGAACTCAGTGAAACATTTGACTTCACCAACGGACCTCAGCGGACCATCTTCAATAATCTGTTCGGACGGCGCTTTGCCAATGGTCAGTCACCGAGGCGGTTTCAGACAGTTGAAAAGGTGATTAAAGCGCAGGAGTCGCTGCCGATACCGGACTTCGTCGTCGCCCGGAAGCAGAAACAGTTCTGGCAGGTGCAGGAGCGGATTTTTGATTATGAGGGGCGGTATCGGAAGGCGAACGGGCTTTAGGCGCGCCAGGTCCGATACCGAGACGGATTCCGTTGGATGAAGCCAGTCGGATCTTGTTTGGCAGGACAGTTGTTTGTTGTCCCCGGTTTAGAGAACGAATAACGTCATAAAGCCTCCCCAACCAAAAAATGCCAACGCCAGAGCTAATCCAAGGATTATGAGCCCTACCTGAACCCTGCAGAGGACTGTGGCCCAGCGACTTACTTTGATTTCTTCCGACAGACCACGGAACCGTCTGCGCCTGGCCAAGGACGGCCAGCCGATCAAAAAGATATAGTTCAGAGATCGCAGCAGACTTAAGGGGAAAAAACGATAGTTGTTAAGCTCGGAAGGTTGAAAAAAAGGTTGTTTAAATAGCCGCCCGTCAAGTCTTGATGGGAGGTAATGGTGGAGGATCGCCCAGGCTGGCACATAAACAGTACCGACTATCAAGGTGCAGGAAATGATCGTCACCATTGCAATAAAGGCCGGTTGCGCAGACGCCATGCTTAATATCCCATGATTACGTTATTTTAAGCGCGTCCTCGCCCGATACTGAGGCGGGGTTCAATTTGGCTATAGCTAATCGGTATCACACACGGTGGTCTCCAGCTCCAAGTGCAACACCCGGTTAGTGAATGCCCGAAGGCGTGTCCTGTGTCCGTTTGATGAGGTCCATAAAGACCTCCAGCGGCGGTTTGAACCCCA
>JAJUHY010000286.1 GCA_029265735.1 Marinobacter segnicrescens
ACGGCTGGCTGGTACTCAGTATTGAAGACGACGGTAAGGGATATCCGGCACATATGCGAGAGGCGGGCGACGCACTGCTGCAGGCGCCGGACTTCAGCACCGGTTCCACCAGCCTGGGGCTCTATTTCGCGGCAGCCATTGCACGGCTGCATCAGAATCACGGCCAGCACGGCAAAATACATATCCATAATAAAGGCAGGCTGGGTGGGGGTGTATTTGAAATCTGGCTGCCGTGAAGTGTTTACCAGGGCGGGTCATAAGCAAATTCAGCAACCTGTGCCACAATTTGGCGATCACTGACTTGAATTGCCCCAGACCCGGGACTAACGTGGTCGGAGCCTTCAGGGACGGGATACTGCACCTCTGCAGGACTACGAGGGCCTTCGTATCAACAGGGAGAACACCATGCCCCGCGGCAACGCACTCATCGTTGATGATTCCTCTACTGCGAGAATCATTCTTGCACGGCTGCTGGAAAAGGCCGACCTGACCAGCAAAGGCGTCGGCTCCGCCGAAGAGGCCCTGACGTTGGTGCATCAGGAACATTTCGACCTGATTTTCCTGGACCACCTGTTACCGGGCATGGATGGCTTCGAGGCCCTCGAAAAACTGAAAAGCCAGCCGGAAACCCGGGACATTCCCGTGTTCATGTACACATCCCAGAATGCTGATCGCTACCTGCAGGATGCCCGCGCACGGGGCGCTGCCGGGGTTATCGGCAAGCAGGTGGAACGGGAACAGCTGATCCGCATGATTGACGCCATTCTGGCGGATAATGACGACGAGCCCTACCTCACCGCCCCGGAAATGAGCGCGTACCAGACCGTTTCCGACCTGTCGACCCTGCGCAAGATGACGGGTCGTCTGTCGACCCTGGAGATCGCCTACGAAGAGGCCAACGAAGATATCCGCGCCATGAAACAACATATGGCACGGGTCGATGCCCGTTACCAGGAAGAGCTGGAAACCCGCATCGGCAGAATGCGCCGGTTGTGGATGTTTACCACCGTGGTTTTTGTGCTGGTTGCGCTGTTTCTTGGCCTGCAGATCAACAGTGTGTCTGAGACCGTTGATGGCCTCTCAGCCCAGCTGGGACTGATCACCCAGATGATCGGTGGTTTGATGGAGCTGGTCAGCGGCGGTGGTGGCGGCTAATCACCAACCCCGCCACTGAGCATTCTGCCAGCTGCGGCAACTGGCTAGAGATTGAGTACATCCAGGCGGCCGTAATTCGACTCCGCCTCAACGGTCTGCACACCGCCTCCCAGCCGCGAACGACCTTCTGCGAAGTCGTACAGACGGGTATCCGCCAGGTGGGACGGCTCAACATTACACATGGCCCGGAACATGGTCTCGATGCGCCCGGGATGCTGCCTGTCCCACTGCTGGAGCATTTCTTTGACCACCTGGCGCTGCAGATTCTCCTGGGAGCCGCACAGGTTGCAGGGAATGATCGGGTATTGCCGCAGGGCCGCGAAACGGGCGATGTCTTTCTCCCGACTGTAGGCCAGCGGACGAATTACCGTATTGCGTCCATCGTCACTGAACAGCTTCGGCGGCATGGACTTCATCTTGCCGCCATAGAACATGTTCAGGAACAGTGTTTCCAGCAGGTCATCCCGATGGTGGCCAAGGGCGATCTTGGTGATTCCGTGCTCTTCGGCGAAATTGTACAGAATGCCGCGACGAAGGCGGGAGCACAGTCCGCAAGTGGTCTTGCCTTCCGGAACCTTGTCCCGGACGATGCTGTAGGTATCTTTTTCGATGATGTGGTATTCGATGCCCAGCCCGGACAGGTAATCCGGCAATATGTGTTCAGGAAATCCAGGCTGCTTCTGGTCCAGATTCACCGCAATCAGCTCGAACGGCACGGGCGCGCTCTTCTGCAGGTTCATCAGGATTTCCAGCATGGTATAGGAATCCTTGCCCCCGGACAGACAGACCATCACCCGGTCGCCAGACTCAATCATTTTGAAGTCCTGGATGGCCTGACCGGCTTCCCGGCGCAGGCGTTTCTGCAGTTTGTTGAGCTCCAGCTTGCGCTTGCGCGCCGCCTCATCAACAGGGGTATCGGAGAGTGCGTCCGAAGTCATTGCGTCTGCCATAATCAACCTGCAGCCATGGGGTGTGGAGAATGTGAACAAAAACGCGGCGATTATACCGGAGCCGGGCGGCTCAAGTCAGGCCCCGTTTCCCCTCGTCTACTGGGAGCCGGCCCTGTAAATAAACCCTGTTACTTGGGCCTGCCCCTGGTCTGGCCTACCATGTGGCCATGAACGATTCGTCGACACATACGCCCGCCATAGATTCTGCCCAGGACGATGACACCCGCCAGGCACTGGAACACCACGTCCAGCGGCTGATGACAGCCATTGAAGCCTGTCTGAGGCAGAGCGGTACCCTCAGTGAGCTGGAGCTGATCCGCCAGTTACAGTCACCTCCCTGGCAACTGATTGGTAGCGTAAACTACGCTGATCCATCCGCGCTCTATCCGGTGCATTTTCTGATCTTCCACGCCCTGTATCGCCTGCGGGATGAACTGGCGACTGACGGCGAAACCGTCAACGTGTCACCGCTGGCCATAAGCATCACCCGGCACGATGTGGTTGCCGGTACCGGCCTGCCCGACCGGTCCGATCCGCTGCGGGATTTCTATCTGGACCTGAGCCAGTACCATATGGCGGCAGAGGAAGTTCAGCGCATGGTGGACGATTTCTACGCTGGCCGAGCAGGGTTCCAACCTGGGGACAGTGAAGCAGAGCAGGCGGCCAGAGTCCTGGGTTTCGAGTACCTTCCAGCCTGTCTCGATGAGGTAAAGTACCGTTTCCGCCGCGCGGTGATGCAGGCCCATCCGGACCGGGGCGGCAGCACCCAAGAGGTACAACAGCTGAACGAGGCATTCGCCTTGCTACGGCATTATTTCCGGAAGGGAGAAGACCGATGACCCGAAGGCTGATGATCGCAATAACCCTGGCTCTGGCACCCGTCGTATCCGTGGCGGACCTGGTTGTACTTCAGTACCACCACATCAGCGACCGGACACCGGCCAGTACCAGCACGACACCGGAGCTGTTTACCGCCCACCTTGAACGTATCCGCCAACTGGAACTGGAGGTGGTCTCTCTCGAAGCCGGCACCCGCGCCGCGCTGGCGGGCGAACTGAATGACCGGCAGCAGGTGGCCATAACATTCGATGACGCCTACACCTCAGTGTGGACAGTTGCCGCCCCTCTGCTTGAAGAGGCCGGTTACCCCTACACCATCTTTGTGGACACAGCTTCCATGGGCC
>JAJUHY010000270.1 GCA_029265735.1 Marinobacter segnicrescens
GAACGCAAGGACCTGTTCTGTTCCCTGGCAGAGAGCCAGAATCCCGACGTCCTGTTCTTCACCTGTTCCGATTCACGGATTGATCCGAACCTGCTGACCGGCTCCGATCCGGGTGACCTGTTCATCTGCCGTAATGCGGGCAATATCATCCCGCCCCACAGTAACGAAACCGGAGGCATGACGGCATCCATCGAATACGCTGTGGCAGTACTGGGCGTCAGGCACATTATTGTCTGTGGCCATACGGACTGCGGCGCCATTAAAGGAGCGCTGGACGTCCCGGCCCTGAAAGGCCTGCCCCATGTGAAGGAATGGCTGGGCCACTGTCGCTCGGCCATGGAAATCGTCCGCGAGCGTCACTCGATTGATGGCGAACAGGCGCTGGACCCAAAGTATCTGGACGAAGCCATTGAGGAGAACGTTCAGCAGCAGGTTCAGCACCTGCGGACTCACCCTGTAGTGGCTGCCAAACTGGCCACCGGCAAGGTGGAGATCCACGGTTGGGTATACAACATCGAATCCGGACAGATCCGCTGCTGTGGCTGGGACAGTGTCGAGTTCAAGAGCTTCGACGAATATTACGCCGATGTGATTGCAAAGGTTCACAGCCTCTGAATAAAAAAGCCGGCACTGGACTGCCCTGATAATATGGCCGTGCTCATTGACGGCCCTGGAGCCCAGGCCTAGGACACAAGCCCGGCCCACAAGTCATGCTCATCCGCATGCTCAACCACGGCCCGGACCACCTGCCCTGGCTGCAGCCCGGTTTCGCCGTTCAGGTACACCATACCGTCGATCTCCGGTGCATCCGCCTTCGAACGGCCGATGGCGCCTTCTTCGTCCACCTCATCAATGAGCACATCGATGGTCTTGCCGATTTTCGCCTGCAGCCGCGCTGCCGAAATTTCGGCCTGCTTTGCCATGAAACGGGCCAGCCGCTCTTCCTTTATAGCTTCCGGTACGGCGCCGTCCAGCTCATTGGCCTTCGCCCCTTCAACCGCGCTGTAAGTAAAGGCGCCAACGCGGTCAAGCTGGGCCTCGTCCAGCCAGTCAAGCAGGTACTGAAAATCCTCTTCGGTCTCACCGGGGAAACCGACAATAAAGGTGGAACGGATGGTCAGTTCAGGGCAGATCTCCCGCCACCGCCGGATTCGCTCCAGTGTCTTGCTGTCATGGGCCGGCCGCTTCATGGCCCTGAGCACTTTCGGGCTGGCGTGCTGGAAAGGAATGTCCAGATACGGCAGGACTTTGCCCTCAGCCATCAGCGGGATTACGTCATCCACGTGGGGATACGGATAGACATAGTGCAACCGTACCCAGACGCCCATATCACCCAGCGCTTCGCATAGCGCCTGCATTTTCGTTTTTAACGGACGACCCTGCCAAAAACCGGTACGGTACTTGATGTCCACACCATAGGCAGAGGTGTCCTGGGAAATCACCAGCAGCTCTTTCACACCGGCATCAACCAGCCGCTGGGCTTCGTCCATCACATCGCCAATGGGCCGGCTTACCAGCTTGCCGCGCATATCCGGAATAATGCAGAACGTGCAGCTGTGATTGCAGCCTTCAGAAATCTTCAGATAGGCATAGTGCCGGGGAGTCAGCTTGATGCCCTGGGGCGGAACCAGATCCACAAACGGATCATGATCCTTCGCGGGCGGCACATACTGATGCACAGCGCCAACCACTTCTTCATAAGCCTGGGGACCAGATACCGCCAGAACTCCAGGGTGAGTCTCGCGGATCCGCTCGGCTTCAACGCCCATACAACCGGTGACAATGACCTTGCCGTTTTCACTGATGGCCTCGCCGATGGCATCCAGTGACTCCTGCTTGGCCGCGTCGATAAAACCGCAGGTATTAACCACCACAATATCGGCGTCGTTATAGGTGGGCACCACTTCGTAACCATCAAGCCGGAGCTGGGTCAGAATGCGCTCGGAATCCACCAGCGCCTTGGGACAGCCCAGGCTGATAAATCCGACTTTGCCACTGCTCGTGGCGGGGAGTTTTTGCGTCATTGGGAAGCCGTTCAGATCAGAAAATGTGCGATGGGCATTCTACCCCAGCCACCGCCTCACCATGAAGCGGCTTCTCACATTCAAACGAATGTTTAAGAACATGACAGCCATCACGACATTCTCTTGCTGGTCATTAATCCACCAGCTACACTCGCCGATAGAAAAAATGCAAACTCCGCCCGAAGTTACCAACATGATTTACGAGCCTCCGAAGAGAGCGCCGGGGCCGGCAACACGATGCCGGAGAGGATTCAGCGACAGTGGGATTATTGTCAGGGCGCAGGCCGCGCACCAGGCTTTCACGGACGCCGTTACCTTGTTCGGGCGAGACAGGTAACATGACCGAACGGGATAATTACCATGGGAAAGCCACTCAATGTCGGGTCTGCCACTGCCAGGCCTCTGCGAATGAAGCCCCGCTCCTCTGAACCCAACCTCCGGGATCAGCAACGGGTGGACGTTGCCCTCGATCTCACCCTGAACCGTCCTGGCCAGCCAGCCATTGAATGCAAAATCTGTAACCTGTCCCGCTCGGGCATGATGGTTCGGTGCACCCGGGAAATGACCGAAGCGCTGCTTCCCGGCAGACGCCCGCCGGCACCGGGGAACTGGATTGAAGTCAGTGCTCGTTTCGAGATACCTGTACTGCCACAGCAGAGCGTCAACCTCTCCGTGAAATGCCACATCGCTCATATGCGCCGTATCGCCCGGGACGAGTTCCATCTGGGGATCCGCTTTGTGGACTTCAAAGGGCACGGTTTCGATTACGTCGACCAGTACGTTCACCGCTTATTGGCCGAACGCTCCTGTTAGCGCCGGGGCCGTTCCCTGGCGCTCTGCAACCGCCGGCTTTGCTATAACCTGACCTCGATCCGTTGCATATTGTTATAGCTGGAAACTCTAGTTGTTCATCTTCTTATAAGCACTAGCCGCTGGTATAGTAGCTCGCCTCTGATAACGCTTCTTTATCCTGATTCGGGCACCGTTTCCTGCGTGCCCCGGTGAGCTTACTTATGACTCAGTACAACCTGACCCACCTCAAACAGCTGGAAGCTGAAAGCATCCATATCATCCGGGAAGTCGCCGCCGAGTTCGACAATCCGGTGATGCTCTACTCCATTGGCAAGGATTCCGCGGTCATGCTGCACCTGGCCCGCAAGGCCTTCTACCCGGGCAAGCCGCCATTCCCCCTGATGCATGTCGACACCACCTGGAAATTCCGGGACATGATCGAGTTCCGCGACCGCAAGGTGAAGGAATACGGTCTCGACCTGATCATCCACGTCAACGAAGATGGCGTAAAACAGGGCATTGGCCCTTTTACTCACGGCAGTGCCAAACATACTGACGTCATGAAGACCCAGGCGCTGAAACAGGCCCTGGACAAATACAAGTTCGACGCCGCCTTTGGCGGGGCACGCCGGGACGAAGAAAAGTCCCGCGCCAAGGAGCGGGTCTACTCCTTCCGCGACGAATATCACCGCTGGGACCCAAAAAACCAGCGGCCGGAACTGTGGAATATCTACAACGGCAA
>JAJUHY010000275.1 GCA_029265735.1 Marinobacter segnicrescens
CACTTTCAGATTTTCCAGCGGGGTACCTTCGGGCAACTGACTTCCGTTTTCAGGCCGGTACGAATTGTGGATCCGGTCCTCCACCTTGCGGTAAGCCGCCAGCAGCGCCTGCCCCGGTGCATCCTTCTGATGACGGGACAAGGTGCGTACTTTTCCATCCCTGCCGGTAACCTCAATCGTGTACTCGCCCTCTTCCATAAACCCGCCGGGTAGATTGATCATGTACCAGTGGCTGTTCGTGGTCCGGTCATAGATATGGCCGTTACGGTTCTCCGCGGTAAAGGTCTGATTGGCAATTTCCGCCTTATAACCGTTGGGTCCCCGGGCGACAATGCTGTCAATAAGCTCCGGTACGGGGCGTCCTCCGGTCGGGTAGAATGCCACCAGAAATTTGTGCTGCTCCTGTGGCAGGCCGGTATTGGGGAAGTTCCAGAAAACGTTGCAGGCCATGATGTCGTAGATTTCAACTTTTTCCTCAGCCATGATTAACTCCTTGTGCAATGATTGTTGTTGGAACGACAAAGGAAGGCTCGAATGAGCCGGAGAACACCGGTACGAATCTCTGGATGAGAGCGGAATGAACGTTCATTCCGTAAATTAGACCATCTTTTCCACGATGGCAACTTTCCGAAAAAGCATTAGCAACGCCGTGGGATGCATTTGACCAGCCGTTCTTTTAACTGCATCCTGATCCGGTTTCTTAATGCAACCGAACGTCGAGTGACCGGCGCGTTAACTTGGCAGGAATTCAGAGAATGGAGAGCAAAGTGAACAACTATACCAATCGAGCCGTTGTGCTGAACCAGCGCCCTCAGGGGGAAATTCAGGACGGCGATCTGAAGCTGATCGAGAAGCCCGTTCGCGAGCTGAAAGATGGCGAAGTGCTCGCCAGGACCCTCTGGCTGTCCCTGGATCCCTACATGCGCCCGCGCATGAACGACTCGAAGGGCTATATGGACCCGATCGGTATTGGCGAGGTTATTGTCGGGGAAGTGGTCGCCCGTATTGTCGAATCCCGCTCTGACCGGTATCAGGTTGGTGATCTGGTTACCTGTTACGCCGGCTGGCAGGAGTACTCCATTTTTCCTGGCACCGCAGAGATGGTCTACAAGATTGACCAGGGCCCGGGTATTCCCCTGCAGGCCTATCTCGGCGTTGCCGGCATGCCCGGCCGTACCGGCTATTGCGGTCTGATGTACGTAGGCAAGCCCAAAGCCGGCGAGACCGTGGTGGTCTCTGCCGCCTCAGGCCCGGTGGGCACGGTGGTGGGCCAGACCGCGAAAAAAGAAGGCTGTCGTGTGGTCGGCGTGGCCGGAGGTCCTGAAAAGTGCCGCTTTGTCGTGGAGGAACTGGGTTTTGACGCCTGCGTGGATTACAAGGCCGGCAATCTGGACGCGGACCTGAAAGCGGCCTGCGCGGATGGCATTGATGTCTATTTCGAAAACGTAGGTGGTGCCGTCACCCGTGCGGTGGCGCCGCTGCTCAACGAAGGTGCCCGAGTGCCCATCTGCGGCTATGTTTCCGCTTATAATGCGGAAGATCCAACCAAAGTGGAAACCCCGTTCCACGTTCTGAAAGCACTGGACCCGGTGCCGGAACATCGCTTCTTTCTGGTAACGGAATGGCAGGACCAGCATCAGGAAATCACCCGCATTCTGGCTGAGCGGGTCGCTTCCGGTGAGCTGAAGTACCGCGAGACAGTGGCAGAAGGACTCGACAACGCTGTTGAGGCTTTCAAAGGGATGCTGAAGGGCAAGAACTTTGGCAAGCAGTTAGTACATATCGCCGATTAGACGGTCAGCCATCTGAAAGGCCCGCGAACGATCGCGGGCCTCGCAGTTTATCCTTCCCGCGTTACAGCTCGGCGTTGTGATAGACGTTCTGAACGTCGTCCAGATCGTTGAGCATGTCCAGAAACTTCTCGAACATTTCGACATCTTCACCCTGGACCGGCGTCGTGGCCTGAGGCACGAACTGAATCTCGTCCACCTCAAACTCAAGCCCCTCAAATGCACCGGACAGGGCCTGTCTGGCTCGGGCGTATTCCGTATTGGGGGTGAAAACCGTCATCACGCCATCTTCCAGTTCGATGTCACTGACATCCACATCCGCTTCCATCAGAGCTTCCAGCACTGCGTCCTCATCGTCGCCATGGAAGGCAAAGATGGCACAGTGGTCAAACATATGACTGACGGTGCCCGGAGTACCGATTTTTGATTTGGTTTTGGTGAAGCACACACGGACATCGCCAAAGGTGCGGTTGGGGTTGTCCGTCAGACACTCCACAATCACCATACAGTTACCGGGTCCGAAGCCCTCATAGCGGGCAGGGGAGAAGTCTTCCCCGGCACCGCCCCGGGCTTTATCAATCGCTTTTTCGATAACGTGGGCCGGAACCTGATCCTTTTTTGCCCGGTCAATCAGGCTGCGCAGTGCCAGGTTGGCGGCGGGGTCGACACCGCCAGACTTGGCCGTAACATATATTTCACGGCCATACTTGCTGTAAATCCGGGTCTTGGTTGCGGCCGTTTTGGCCATGGAGTCTTTACGGTTCTGGTAGGCTCTGCCCATCGTTCGAAGTCCTGGGTCATGGAAAAAAACGAATAGTACACCGAGGAGCGTGACGGCACTACCAGCCGGCTTGCGGGGCCGTCACAGATCTTGTCTTGCGTCGTCGGTCACGCCATCACGGCCCGGTTACGTCCGCATTCTTTCGCCATATGCAGAGCCTGATCGGCCCGGGCGACCAGCCGTGTGATTTCTTCACGGCCGTCGTAGACTGCTACGCCGAAGCTGCTGGTCTGCTGATGAGAGCCATGACTGCCGAGATCGATGGGAGCTTTCTGAAGCGCGGCCTTGAGCTTTTCCGCCGCTGCCAGGGCACCTTTCTCATCGGTGTCCGGCAGCAAGATCAAAAACACTTCACCACTCCAGCGGCCAACACAGCCCTGCTGTCGGGTATTGGCTTTCAGGCGGCGGGCCACCTCGTTCAGAACAGCATCGCCGGCCCGCTGTCCGTATCGGATATTCACCCGCTTGAAATGGTCCAGGTCCATTAGAATGACCGCGAACGTGCGGTTGTAGTGGCGGCAACGGGCCCGTTCTGCTTCCAGCCGCTCGGTCATCGCACGGCGGTTCATGAGGCCGGTGAGGGGGTCGACGGTGCTGCGCTCGTTCAGTTCATGGCGGGAGACAAACTCACGCACCCGGATCTGGAACTGGACACGGGCAAACACGGTTGCAATAACCACAGCGCATACCAGGATCATGAGATCCAGTAGCACGATCAGTGGGTCAAGACCTCGATAAAACAGCGCACCTAACAGTCCGGCCATGGGAACAAAGATTGGTATAACACAGCCGGAGATGCCTCGAAGATTGACCAGGGCGACGCAGAACACTCCTACGATGGACAACTCACTCAGAACCCGGAGCGCCTCACCTCCCTGTTCGTAGGCAAATACCAGCATGCCAAGAACCGTCGACATGGCGGCGAAGGAGAGAAGACG
>JAJUHY010000328.1 GCA_029265735.1 Marinobacter segnicrescens
GCAGCCCGGCGTGCGCTCCGCCCGTTACGCAGGACCTGGCGCGACCGATGCCGATAACGTGAACGCACTACTGGAGGCCCTGCAGGACGTGCCTGAAGCGGACCGGACAGCCCAGTTTCACTGTGTACTGGTCTACCTGCGCCATGCTGATGATCCGACCCCGATTATCTGCCACGGACAGTGGTCCGGCCGGATTCTCAAGCAGCCCCGTGGCGATGGCGGTTTCGGCTACGATCCCGTTTTCCATGCCCCGGAGTTCGGTTGCAGCGCCGCCGAGCTGAGTCGTGAGCAGAAAGGCAGCGTCAGCCACCGCGGTCGGGCCCTTCGTCTGCTGGCGGAGCAGCTGAGCGCCCGCTGATGGCCACTCCTGCTACTGAGGGGGCCAGCGCGCCACGCCCGCCCCTGAGCCTGTACATCCATGTGCCGTGGTGCGTGCGCAAGTGCCCGTACTGTGACTTCTATTCCCACACATTCCGGGGGGACCTGCCCGAGCAGGCCTACCTGAACGCCATGATGGAGGATCTGGAACAGGATCTGCCACTGGCCCGGGAACGAACCATTGAGACGGTGTTTATCGGGGGCGGGACGCCTTCGCTTATGTCTGCCTCGTTCTATCAGGACCTGTTTCAGCAACTCCACCAACGGTTGTCGTTCAGCCCGGACGCCGAGATCACTCTGGAAGCCAACCCCGGTACCGTCGAGCAGTCCCGCTTTCATGGCTACCGGGAAGCCGGCATTAACCGCCTGTCCATCGGTATTCAGAGCTTCCAGGCGGAGTTTCTGCAGAAACTGGGGCGCATCCACGACGGAGATGAGGCCCACCGGGCCGTCGAAGCCGCGGTGAATGCCGGCTTCAGCAACTTCAACCTGGACCTGATGCACGGCCTGCCCGGCCAGACGCCGGAACAGGCACTGGCCGATCTGGACACCGCACTGGCCTGGCAACCGCCCCACCTGTCCTGGTATCAGCTCACCCTGGAACCCAACACCGAGTTCTACAGCCGGCCACCAGCCTTACCGGAAGATGACACCCTGTGGGCCATCTGGCAGGCTGGCAGGGAGAAACTGCTGACATCCGGTTTTGAGGATTATGAGGTGTCTGCCTGGGCCCGCCCCGGCATGGCTTCGCGCCATAACTTGAATTACTGGACCTTTGGTGATTATCTGGCCATTGGCGCTGGCGGCCACGGCAAGGTTTCGCTGGCGAATGGTGAAGTCCGCCGTTACTGGAAAACCCGGCAGCCGGAAGCCTATCTGTCCCGGATCGGTAGCCGTACGGCCGGAACTCAGGCGGTAGAACCGGAAGAACGTCCGCTTGAGTTCATGATGAATGCGTTGCGGCTGCAGCAGGGGGTCGAAGAGTCCCTGTTTCTGGCGAGGACCGGTTTACCTCTGAGTCACATTGCTGCAATACTGGATGACCTAAGGGAGCGGGAGCTGCTGGAACCCGATCGCCTGCAGGCGACAGCGTTGGGGCGGCAGTACCTGAACAGTGTACTGGAGCAATTTCTGTGAATAATATCGCCAAAAAACCCATTCCACCGGCCATCCGCTGGCTTGGCGGTGCAACTGCCGCGGTGGTTTTGATCCAGCTTGGACTCAACCAACCACTGCAAACTGATGTCGCACCCCAGGGAATGGTGAGTTTCCAGCTGGCTACCACTGGGGAAAAGGCGACAGCCATTTCAGCAAGTTGGGGGCAAAGCCTGTGGCCACATGCGTCGCTGTGGACCGGCTTCGTTTTTGCCGCCCTGTATACCACCCTGCTCCTTCTGCTCACCAACTACCTGCTGACCGACCGGCCTGGTATTCGTGAGCAGGAAGCCGGCCGCTGGGTCCGGCGTCTTTTTGTGCTTGCCGGGCTGGCTCATGTGGTGGAGTACGCGGTGCTGCTGGCGAACCTCGATACGCCGGAAGATGGCCTCACCCTGACGGCCACCCTGCTGGCACTGGCCAACTACACCGCTTTGCTGATGGGGCTTTCGGGACTGGTAGTCATCCGCGCTGCCCGTCGGCGCCCGCTGAAGGCATCCGGGCCCCAGGAGCCCAGCTCACAGAACGGCAGTTAAGCCGATCAGTTGGTGCGCCGGTAGACCAGATCCCAGACGCCGTGGCCCAGGTTCTCACCCCGTTTCTCGAACTTGGTGACGGGCCGGTGGTCTGGCCGTGGTGAATAGCCGCCTTCTTCCTGAGTGTTGGCAAAGCCCTCGGAATCGTCCATCACTTCCAGCATGTGTTCGGCGTAGTTTTCCCAGTCCGTTGCCAGATGCAGGATGCCACCAACCCGTAATTTATGGCGCAGGCGCTGAACAAACTCCCGCTGGATCAGACGGCGCTTGTGGTGTTTCTTCTTGGGCCAGGGGTCCGGGAAAAACACCATCACCCGGTCAAGGGAAGCATCGGGCAGGCACAGGTCGATGACATCGTTGGCGTCGATGGCATAGATCCGCACGTTTTCCAGCCCCCGCTCCTCGATCTCACGAAGCATGGCGCCAACACCAGGGGTATGGACCTCCACCCCGATAAAATCCTGCTCCGGTGCGGCTTCTGCCATTTCCGCAAGGGACCGCCCCATGCCGAACCCGATTTCCAGATTCAGCCAGGCCTCACGCCCGAAGATTTCCCGCGGGTCGATCACCCCCTGCTCCCGGCTCAGGCCATAGCTGGGC
>JAJUHY010000333.1 GCA_029265735.1 Marinobacter segnicrescens
CTGAAGCCGCCGAACGCGAAGATGTTCTTATGAAGGGCAACCGACCCCCGGGTGTCCAGGCCAATAAAGTCCTGGGAATCGAAGTCCGGATAAAAGGCGATGCCACCTTCCAGGTAGTTGTAGCTCAGGTTTTCTGCCATGGCAGCGGCGGGGAGCAGGGCTGCGGCGATGGCTAGCCCACGAAGTCCTTTTTGCATATTACACCTTGCGATTTGTTCGTCTTTGGTCGATCGGTTCCCGTTTGGGTCGGAAACTGTTGCGAAGATTAACAGAAGTGACTGTTGAGGTTGCCGACGGTTTTGTAATGCAGAAGCTGGGCTGACGCTCCCTGGGAAGACCCCTCTTTGCCTGATGTGATGAGAACATGTCGCAAAAAAGTGTGAAAACCTGTCAAACGTAACCCGATCGTTTTACTCAGGATAGAAACCCGCTACTCTTATCCCTCATAAGCAGAATCATAAGAAATGCCCCTGGGGGGAGAAGTATGGCGGGAAGCAGTTTTGATGAGGCTCTGCTAAGCCACTGGCGGGAATTGCTCGATTCTTCACCGGATTGCCTGTTGGTCAGTGACTATCACACCCATCGCTACCTCTACGCCAACGCCACGACCTGTGCAATAGCGGGCTATACCCTTGACGAACTGCTCACGATGGAAACCGCCGCACTGACCGTGCGCGGCCGTGATGCCGTAGCAGAGACGTTTCGTAAGGCAAAGGAAGCGGGGCCGGACGGTTTCACCGATGAACCCAGACTGATGGTCAGCAAGGGGAACAAGCGCCGGGGCTGGTGGGAGGCCCAGTTTCGTTACGCGGTTATCCAGGATCGGGAAGTGGTCGTTATCGTTTCCCGCGAGGTGACATCGCGGGTACTGGCGGAGCGGGCAGAGCTGCGCACGAAGAAAATCTATGCCGCCCTGAGTGCCACCAATGAAGCCATTATCCGTAGCCTGTCCCCGGAAGAACTGTTCCAGTCGGTTTGCGATGCTGCAATCGAAAGCGGTGGCATCACCACGGCCGTGGTGTTAATGCCAGAGCCAGAGACCGGTCTGCTCAAGCCAAAAGCGATGGCAGGGTTTGGCCGGGAGGTGACCAGGGCTACGGTCATTTCCATTGACCCGGACCGCCCCGAGGGTCAGGGCCTGAACGGGCTCGCCTACCGTTCAGGCAAGCCTCAGGTAACCGATGACTTTCTCAAGGACGAACGAACCCGCCACTGGCATTCCGTGATCCGCACCCAGACCCGCATGCGCTCAGCCGCTGCTGTGCCGATTCTGCGGAATGGGCTTGCCATCGGTACCCTGTATTTGTGTTCCCGGGAGCGGGCGGCCTTTGATGATGAGGTTGTCGCCCTGCTGGTGCGAATGGCCGATAACGTCTCCTATGCGCTGCATTCCTTTGAGCAGGAAGAGGAACGCCGTCAGGCGGAAGAACGGGCCCATTATCTGGCCACCCATTGCAGCCTGACCGGCCTGCCCAATCGCAACCTGTTATCCGATCTGCTTGAGCAGGCGCTTGCGTCGGTCAGTCGCACCGGCCATAACCCGGCAATCATGTTCGTCGATCTGGATCATTTCAAGGAGGTGAACGACAACTGGGGCCACGACACCGGTGATCAGGTGCTGGAAAAGGTCGCCCGCCGGATGCGCGAGGTGTTGCGGGATCATGACGTACTCGCCCGGCTGGGTGGTGACGAGTTCGTGGTGCTGGTGCAGAACATTGACCGCCGCGCCCATGCCGTGCGCGTCGCGGGCAAGTTACTGGATGCTCTGAGCATGCCGGTGGAAGTGGACGGCCATGAGTTTCTGCTTACCTGCAGTATCGGTATCAGCCTGTATCCTGACCACGGTCTTCACCAGCGGGAGCTGATGAAAGCGGCTGACCTGGCGATGTACGTTGCGAAGGAGAAAGGCAAGAACACCTGGGCCTTCGCCGGTGACGACGCCAGTCAGCGAATCGTTTGCGTGGACGAGCCGCCTGAATCCAGGCGGCCCGGCTCCCGTCAGGACAGGTCCACATCCAGCTGATCCACCGGCGGGCAGTGGTACTCATGGACAATCTCGTCGTCTTCCACGCTTTCCAGATGAACCGTAAAACCCCATAGCCGGTGCACGTGGCGCAGCACCTCCTGGGCGTCGTCTCCCTCGAGTGGTACCCGGTCCACTGGCACATGCCGCAAGGTGAGTGACCGGTCGCCCCGCACATCCACATTCCATACCTGGATGTTCGGCTCCCGGTAACTGAGGTTGTACTGGCGTGCCAGCTTTTCCCGCAATGGACGGTAGCCAGGATCATCGTGGATGGCGGTGACCCGGTACACCTCCTCCTGATCGTCGTTCTCGATGGCGAAGAGCTTCATGTCCCGCATGACCTTGGGCGACAGGAATTGCTGGATAAAGCTCTCGTCCTTGAAGTTGCGCATGGCGAAGTGGACGGTCTCGATCCAGTCGCCGCCGGCAATGTCCGGAAACCATTCCCGGTCTTCGTCGGTGGGGTTTTCGCACATCCGGAGCAGTTCCGCAAAGATGTTGAAACCCAGGGTGTAAGGGTTAATGCCGGAGTACCAGTGGCTGTTAAACGGAGGCTGATAGACCACA
>JAJUHY010000032.1 GCA_029265735.1 Marinobacter segnicrescens
AGCAGGACGACTCCGCCCCAGTCGCCTCTTTTCCGCTCGCCCACTGCTCTGGCGCTGGTGAATACGACCGGCTGATCTGGCCGTCCCCGGGAGAACAGCTGGCTGTCGCGGGTGACGATCAGGGCCGAACCGTTCTCGCCCAGAATGGTAGTGCCTGGCTCAATGGTGAGCGTAGTGTTTTCAACAAAAACCGGGCCTTCCAGCACATAGGTTTTGTCACCGGTCCAGACGGTCGGGGTTGTAATGGAGCCGCTGACCCGCTCGGTTTTTGACTCCAGCGCCGTAAAGCCAACGGTAATCGCCGCGGCGGCGGCCATTACCGGCGCCAGCCAGATCAGATGACGCCGGCGGCGCGGTTTGGGCTCTGCTTCAGGGGCAGGCTCTGCCAGACGGTGGATGCCGGTGTCGGCGATCAGTGGCGTGCCGGGGTCAGCTTTGCGGATCGCCTCCACCAGTTTGCGAACCCGGGCCGAACCTGAGACATCTGCGCGGCGCAGCACGTCTGCCCGGTAGTTGGGTTCCCGCAGCAGATTGTTGAGATGGATAAACTGGATGCCAGGGCATTCCCCCTGGTCGACAAGGCGCTTCAGTTGCCAGAGTTGTTCCACGAGCAGGGACGTACTGCCAGACATTTCACGATCTCCACAAGCTAAAAATGTGTCGCCATTAATAGCGGGTGAAGATTGCGAATTTATGACAGGTTGCTCGAGTAGGTCCGGAAAGTGTGACTTTTACAAGCACTTACGAAGATTTACCAGCACTGGCGTACCATCCGCCGGGTCCCGGTAAATTTCACAATGCACTCCGTAAAGCTGATGGATCAGCGCCGGCTCCAGAATCTCTGACGGCGCCCCCTGAGCAATAATCTGACCGTCGACCATGGCGATCAGGTGATCGGCGTAGCGGCTGGCACTGACGAGGTCATGAACCACCATGGCGACGGTTTTGCCCTGCCGGGCAAGGTCGCGAATCAGTTCGAACACTTCAATCTGATGGCCCAGATCCAGCGCCGACGTGGGTTCGTCCAATAACAGCAGGGGCGTCTGCTGGGCGATGCTCATGGCGATCCAGGCCCGCTGGCGCTGGCCACCGGACAGGGTGTCCAGCGGACGGTCGGCGAGTCCGGCCAGGTCCGCAGAGAGAATTGCCTGCTCCAGAATGGCCTGGTCCTGCTCGGTCCAGCGGCGCAGGAAGCCCTGGTGGGGCTGGCGGCCGAAACGGATCAGGTCCGCTACGGTGAGCCCTTCCGGCGCGGAGTTGTCCTGGGGCAGCAGGGCCAGCTGGCGGGCGACTTCCCGGCTGGGCAGTGAATGAATGTTCTTGCCATCCAGCAGTACCGCACCGCTGGCGGGCGCATGCACCCGTGCCAGTCCGTTGAGCAGGGTCGATTTGCCACAGCCGTTGGGTCCGACAATCGCCGTCACCTTGCCCGGGGGCAGTTCCAGGTTGAGGGCGCTGATCACCGGCCGGCGGCCGTGGGTCATGCTCAGGTCCCGCGCGGCCAGTGGCGGCGGAGTGAACAGATTTTCGGCAGTGTTGGCGGAGTGGTTCATGTCAGGCTCCGGGAAGTCGGTTTAACAAGTATCCAGATCAGGTAGGGAGCGCCTACGATGGCGGTAATCAGGCCCACCGGGAGCTCCAGTGGCGCCAGCACCAGGCGTCCTGCCATATCCGCCGTGACCATAAACACGGCTCCGGCCAGGGCGGAGGCGGTCAGCGGGACTTTGCCAGCACGGCACAGCGTACGGGCCAGCTCTGGCGCCAACAGGGCCACCATGCCCACCGGCCCCGCCACGGCCACGGCCAGTCCGGTCAGCAGTACCGCACAGGCCAGGCTCAGGGCCCGTACCCGGGTCAGCCGGGTGCCCAGGTTGATCGCCACCGGATCGGAAAACTGCAATGTATTTAATGAACGCCCCAGTAGCAGGGCAGTGACCCAGCCGATAACCAGGCCGAAGGCCAGGGTGATCACCGCCGTGGTGGATCGTGCGTTAAGGCTCCCCACCGTCCACGGAAATGCGGCGTTGGCGGAATCAATGGCTACCCGGCTCAGCATCACCTGGGTAATGGCACCGGCGATAGCGCCGATACCCAGCCCCGCAATGATAAATCGATAACCCCGTGTACCGTTGGCACCGGCGAGGCCAAACGCCAGTGCCGTCGCAACGGCAGCGCCTAGCAGCGCCATGGCCGGCGGCGCGACACTGATGCCGGTTCCCACAACCGAGGCAACCGCGAAGGCCGTGGCCGCATTGTCGATGCCGATAATTCCGGGCGTGGCAAGCCGGTTACGGGCCACCGTCTGCATCAGGCATCCGGCCAGGGCGAAGGCCGCACCGGCCAACGCACCGGCAATAACCCGGGGCAGGCGCAGTTCGTGAATCACAAAACGGTGGATGGCGTTACCCTGACCGGCAAGAGCATCCATCAGGCTGTCCAAAGGAACCGCAACGGTACCGAAAATGAGTGACGCTACCGCCGCCAGTGTCAGTGCGACCACAAGGCCGAGCTGTGCAGCGAGGTTTCGATGCCGGACTACAAGCTGGAACATGACAACCTCACAACGTGGGCATGCGCCCGGAGCGCACAATATACAGCAGTACCGGCGCCCCCAGCAGCGCGGTAATTACGCCCAGGGGAAGCTCGGCTGGCGCGCCGATAATCCGGGCAAGGGTGTCGGCCACCAGTAACAGCGTGGGACCGATGGGCAGGCACAGCCAAAGGGTTTTGCGGATATCCGGCCCGCCGATTGCCCGGGCAATAAAGGGCACCACCAGCCCGGCGAATACCAGCGGGCCCGCCAGCGCCGTCGCACCGCCCACCAGCAAGGCGACCGCGACCAGTACCAGCAGACGAATACGCCCCGGTTTGTGCCCCAGGCCCAGGGCCGCCCGTTCACCCAGTGACATGGCCGCCAACGGGGCCGCCACCATCACCACCAGTACGCCTGCCACCGCCAGGGATGGCAGCACGGCCTTCAGATGAGAGAACGGAGTGCCGGCAATGCTCCCGGTGATCCAGAAGCGGATTTCGTCCGCTGCCCGCTGGTCCGCCAGCATCAACACGGACGTCAGGGAGAGCAGCAGGCCGGTGACGGTCGCGCCGGCCAGTACCAGCCGTACCGGATCGGTTGCCAGGCCCCGGGAACGGGTCGCCAGCATGACCAGGCTGCACCCGGCCAAGGCACCTACCTGGGCAACAACCGTTGTAAGCGTGGCAGAACTGGCTCCCAGCATGACTGCCAAAGTCACCGCAAAGGCACTGCCCCCGCTGACGCCGAGAAGACCGGGCTCCGCCAGCGGGTTCCGGGTCAGAGCCTGTAACAGCGCGCCGGCGACAGCAAGTGCGAGGCCGGTAACGACGGCAATGGCGGTGCGTGGCAGGCGCAGTTCCATGATAACGAAGCGGGCTTCTTCACTGCCCTGGCCAATCAGCGCTTTCAGGGCATCGGCCGGCCCGATGGGACCGGCACCCCAAAGCAGGCTGGCAAAAACAGCAGCCACAACGAAAAAAACCGCCACGGTTAGTGGCGGCACAAGGGCACTAGATGCAAGAGGGTTTGCTACAGCATGGTCATTCATCAGGGTTGTTGCGGCAGTGCGTCCTCGATGTCATCAAGAATCGCCATGGCCGCCAGTGGGCCTGAAGCACTGGTCCAAAGGTGGCCGTCTACCGGAATCACCTGATTGTTTACATTGGCTTTCAGACGCTGGAAAGCCGGAGACTGACGCGCCGCTTCGAGGGCTTCACGACCGTCTTCATTAAGTGTCGCCAGGAACACCCAGCTCTGATCCATCAGTGAAAGATTTTCCAGACTAAGAGGCTGGCTGTGAGGACGGCCTTCTTTCACCAGATCCGAGTCTTCCACTTCGAACCCGGCAGAGGCCAGCACAGTGGCGGTGAACAGGTTTTCGGACATTACCAGCGGTCCCTGGGGCATCCAGCGCACCAGAGCGGTATCCCGCTGGTCTTCCGGTATGGCTGCGATGACTTTCTCGCGAACCTCGGCCGCACGCTGGGCTACTTCTTCGATCACTTCATCGGCGCGGTCTTCCCGGCCCAGTGCCCTGGCGAAACCTTTCAGCTCACGCTGCCAGCTGTCCTGCTGGAACAGGGGCACATCAAGCACAATGGTGGGCGCCATCTGTGACAGCAGCTCGAATTGCTCTTTGCTGGTTTGGCGGGTGGCCAGAATCAGGTCCGGCTGCAGGGCCAGCACGGCTTCAAAATTGGTTTCGGCGGGGGCGCCCACAATGGCGATGTCACCGGCGGCCTCCTGAATATAACCGGCTACGTGCTGACCGCCACGGGTAATCACCGCGCCGATCGGCTGTACACCCACCGCAATGGCAGAGTCCAGAGCGCCTTCGTAGAGGGTAACCACGCGTTCTGGCTGACCTTCAACAGTGACTTCGCCGTAGAGCGTGTTAATCGTGCGCGTGTCGGCGAGCGCCGCCTGACTGCCGATAAACATGGCCAGCGCGGTGACCAGCCCCTGGCTGATCCGGTGTACAAAAGCTCGTTGCATGGTTTTCTCCGTAGTAGCGAACGCCGCTGGGGAACTGAAGCGGCCATAGTATATAGCAAGCAATCCAATTAATGATAATGATTCACATTAAATTTGAAAAGATGCTAAATTGGCACCACCTGTTGCACGGAATGGAACGAACCGACCATGTACGACCTCAAGGAACTTCAGGCATTCACTTCTGTTGTTCGCACCGGCAGCCTCACTGTCAGCTGCCGGGAGCTGGCCCTGCCCAAGTCAACCCTGAGCCGGCGTATCCGCCAGCTGGAAGAAGCCGTGGGTCAGCCACTTTTACTGCGCCAGTCGAAACGCATCTTTCCCAATGATGCCGGCAGATTGTTTTACCAGTACTGCCAGGAAGTTCTCGCGCTTATCGCCCAGGGCCACGAAGCGCTGGACGAGCTTCGCGATGGAGTTACCGGCGTGCTGGAGCTCCGCTGTCATGAAGCGTTCGTGCGAGGCTGGTTTTCTGGCGTCGTTGAAAATTTCATGGAAGAGCATGAAGGGATTGAGGTCAGCATCCGTACTCAGCGGCAGCAGCCCGAAGCCATGCGCGAAGCTATCTGTGTCTGGCTGGGTAGCGTCCCTGAAGGGAATTTCCGTTGTGAAGTGCTGGGTCACCTGACCCAGGGGGTTTACGGCAGTCCCGCGTATTTCCGTAACCGCAAGTGCCCGCAATCGCCATCAGAGCTGGATGAGCACGTCTGGATCGACATGCTCGGCGGTGATGAGCAGGGCGTTGAGCTGCGCCATTCCGCCCTGGGCACCTGCCCGATCCGACCCCGGGCGGGCCGCTTCAGCGTGGACCAGTATTGCGTCCAGGGCGACGCCATTGCAGCAGGGCGTGGGGTCGGGCTGATCCCCCACTGGCTGGCAGAGCGCCGGCTCGCGTCTCACCCTGGTCAATTGAAGCTTTGCATGGCGGAATGGCAGGGGCCGGTGCTCCCGGTAACGCTGCTGTATCCCCACGGCATCCTGCCCCGGCGCAGCCGGATGTTCGTTCAGCACCTGCGGGCTTCCGTGCCTTCTGAGTGGCAACTGGCGAAAGACGCATCCAGGGCCGTTCCGGAATCCGGGACATATCATTCCGCGCAATGAAAAACACCTTTGTGGTACCGTTCGACGCAAACGATACACATTCGCATTTGCGATTGATCTGTTTGCACCAAACACAAAGGAGAGTTTCATGCGCCGTTCCGTCAGCCTTCTGGCGTCCGCAGTGGCCCTGGCCACCTGGGGTTCGCCGGTTATCGCCCAAACTTCGCCGCTGGAAATGGGCGAAATTGTCGTCACTGCGTCCGGTTTCGAGCAGAATATTTCCGATGCGCCTGCCAGTATTTCTGTCATCCCTGGCGAAGAGTTGCGCAAACGCTCCTACTCCGATATCACCGACGCCGTGCGCAATATTCCCGGGGTTTTCGTGAACGGCGGCGGTAATGCCCAGGACATCACCATCCGGGGCATGACCGAAGGCTATACCCTCTATCTGGTGGACGGTCGTCCGATCTCTGCAGGGCGCAACATCAACACCAACGGTCAGGACGGCGGCAAACAGATTGCGCTGCCGCCGGTCTCCGCTATTGAGCGGATCGAAGTCATCCGCGGGCCCATGTCGTCACTCTATGGGTCTGAGGCCATGGGTGGTGTTATCAACATCATCACCAAAAAAGCCACCGAAGAGTGGACCGGTTCCATCACCACCGAGTACACCAAATCCCTCACGGATCTCAATGAGGACGAACAGCTGGTCAACCTGTACACCAGCGGCGGCCTGATCCCCGGTCTGCTGGGGCTGCAGCTGAACGGCTCGTGGCAGGGCACCGACGAAAGTCACTATATCGGCGGCGGCGATGATGCCGAAAGCGTCCCGGACAGCGACCGTCGTCAGGGCGGCGCCAAGCTGATATTAACCCCCGACAGCAATAATGAATTTGAGCTGAGCTATAACCGGGCCGAGCTGGAGTTTACCCATACGCCGGGGCTGAGCATCGCGGAATTCGACAGCCGGGGTAATCCCGCTTCCGCTACCCACTACGAATACCAGAAAGATGTCTATGTGCTGGGTCATAAAGGCACCTACGGCAACCTGACCCTCGACAGTTACCTGCAGCGGGACGAATCCGAGCGGGTGCAGGATCTGGAAAAGCACGAAGAAATCACCACCTTCAATACCCAGGGCACCTGGCTGGCGGGCCGGCATATTGTGACCTTCGGCGGCCAGTACAAGTATGAGGATCTGACCGATGAGACCAACGGTCTGCTGGGTACCGATCTCCCCACCGCAACCCGCAGCGTGGACCGCTGGATTGCCGCCCTCTTCGCGGAGGTGGAGTGGAGCGTACTGGACGATCTCAGCGTGACCACCGGCATCCGCTACAACGATGACGAGCTGTTCGGGGGCCATTGGACGCCGCGCATCTACGCCAACTACCGCATGACACCGGAGCTGACCCTGAAGGGCGGTATTTCCACCGGCTACAAGCAGCCGAGCCTGCCGGAAGCCACCGAAGGCTTCGGGCGCGGCACTGGTGGCGGCGGCTCGCCCGCGCCTCACTCCCGGGCCCTGATTATCGGTAACGAAGACCTGGAGCCGGAAACCAGCGTCAGCTACGAAGCCGGGTTTGTGTTCAACAGCCGGGCCACCGACCTGGACATCAGCGCCATGGCGTTCTACACCGAGTTCAAGGACAAGATTGCGGAAGACCGCTTCTGTAACCCCGGCGGCGACCGTGATGATCCGTCCACCTGGCAGTGTGCCTACGAGGGCAATAACTATCTGTTCCTGAGCACCCGGGACAATATCGACGAAGCGTCCATGCAGGGCATTGAGTTATCTCTGGACTACGGCATCACTCCGGCGTTAACGTTCAGCTCCAGCTACACCTACACCGACTCGGAGCAGAAGTCCGGCGACTTCAAGGGTGAGCCGCTGAACAAGATTCCCAAGCATATGGCCAACGCCGGGCTGGACTGGCAGTCCACCGAGCGTCTGAACCTTTGGCTGCAGGCCAACTATCGCGGCAAAACGACGGATTACCTGAGCCGGACCAGCATGGCGGACGGCACCCCGGACTACACGTTTGTCGACCTGGGCATGGTCTACGCCCTGAATGACAACGCCCGGGTAAAAGCAGGGGTATATAACGTGGCGGATAAAGAGGTCACCAATGACACCTATGGCGTCGTTCTTGATGGCCGTCGTCTTAATGTCGGCCTGACCGTCGACTTCTGATCGCTTATTGATCACCTTTTTTCACGACGTATAAACTGGAGAGCATTACCATGAAGATAAAATCCCTGGCAGCGGCCGCCCTTGGCACAGCCATTCTCGCCGGCTGCGCCACCTTCAGTCAGGAACCAGTCGGGCCGGAGGTGATCAGCTTTGACCATGGCGCGACCGACACCCTGGTCGCTCTGGGCCTCGAAAGTAAAATTGTGGCCGTACCGCAGACCGGGCTGCCGGACTACTTGAAGGACGCGGTCGCTGACCTGCCGGATGCCGGCAACCTGAAAACCCCGGATCTGAATGTAGTGCGGGAGCTGGCACCGGACCTGGTACTGGTAACCGGTCGCCAGAGCGAAAGCCTGAACGACCTGCAGGCCATCGTTCAGGTTCAGGACGTGTCTCTGCTTGGGAATGACTATCTCGAAGCGGTGCAGATCCGTGTGCTGGGACTGGCAACGCTCTATGGCCAGCTTGAGGAAGGAAAAGAAGCACTGGAGGAGCTGTGGAAGTATGTGGATCAGCAGCGCAGTGCTCTGGCAGATAGCCAGCCTGTCGCCGTGGTCACCCACAACGACGGTAACTTCTCACTGCGCAATGAAGCCGTGGTGTTCCAGCTGTTGGATCTGAAAGCCGCTGCAGTTCCGGCAGGCGTCGAGAGCATTACCCGCGGCACCCGGGTCTTCACACCGGTCACACCGGAGAACCTGGCCGCCATGGCTCCGGCCCACCTGTTTGTGGTTGACCGCAGCGCCGCTATTGGCGGTGAGCCACTGGATGCGGAAGAGCTGAGCCGTAATCTGGCGGCTGCAGGCGGCGAGGCCATCGACGTGACCGTGCTGACGCCGGCCCTGTGGTATCTGTCCGGTGGCGGTCTGCAGAGCGTGCGCCTGCAAGTGGAAGAAATCGTTGACGCGCTATAATGGCGGAATTGATCAGGGGCGGCCGGTGGCAGAGTCACCGGCCGCCCCTATACATTTCAGCTACATGATTTTCGCAAATAGCCGGAAGGGCAGTGCTTTGAGTACATAACTCAAGGGAGTCCAGGGCCACCAGGGCACATAGGCCCGACGTTTCTCGCTCTCGATGGCCTTGACCAGTGCCCGCACACCGGTTTCCAGATCCACGCGGAAGGGCGCGTTTTTCACCTCCCGGTTGATGTCTGTAAGAATGTAGCCGGGCAGTATATTGGTGACCCTTATGGGCGTGCCGAGGGTGTCCAGCTGCAGTCCCTCAGCCAGTGATGCCACCGCTGCCTTGGTGGCCGCGTATACGTTAAAGGGCCCGCGAAAGCCCCGTATGCCGCTGACAGATGACAGCAACACCAGATGCCCCCGGTTCTGTTCCCGGAAAATCTCCATCGCCGCTTCGCACTGGGCAAGCGCTGCTACAAAGTTCGTCTCGGCGGTTCTCCGGTTGGAGACGAAATCCCCATGGCCGATGGCCGCCTTGCTGCCCATGCCCGCATTAACCACGATCCGGTCCAGTGTGCCCAGTTCCTGCTGAAACTCCCGGAACACCGTAAACACCTGATCGTAGTCACACACATCCAGCTGGCGGATGACTACCCGGATGTCCGCGTGCTGTTGCTGTAATTCACTCTGCAACTGTTCAAGGCGGTCGCTGCGCCGGGCGCACAGCGCCAGATCACACCCCTTTGCCGCCCATGCCCGGGCCATACCTTCACCCAGGCCGGTGCTGGCTCCGGTGATAAGAATCGTCTTGCCCATCAACTGCTCCGTGGTTTTGTCACAGATATGACATGTAGCTTGCGTAATCTTTCGTTCGCGTTCTATCTGGAACGTCGTCAGGAGCATTATGGCCAGTGGAAGGTGAAGTCGTCACTTGTCCTGTTGTTGAGTACTGAGGCCCTGTCAATGTCTGATATCCGTTCCCCCGATCCTAAACGGGTTCTCTACGCCACTGTTTTTCTCGGTGCGCTGGTAGTGGTGTTTATCTGGGCTCTGTTTCTTCACCAGGTACTGACGTCTCGCCCCGACTCTGGAAAGGATGTTGCCACCCATGTGCTGGCGGCGCTGAAAGCGGATCACTATAGCAAGATGATACTGAACCTGATGATGACCGCCATGGTGGTCGGGATTACTGCCTGGCTGAAGCGTTCACTGAAAGCCCAGCAGCTCGCAACCCAGGCGCTGGAGGCAGCCTACCGAACCAATAAGGAACTGATCGAGCGGCTTGAAACCGAACACGCCAGGAGCAGCCGCGCCGCCGCCATTGATCACCTCAGCGGCCTGCTTAATCGCCGCCAGTTTATCGAGCTGGCCAATAGCCTGCTGCTGGAGCAGCGCCGGGGTCGGCGGCTGTCGGCCATTATTTTTATTGATCTGGATCGGTTCAAGGCGGTGAACGATTCCATGGGCCATCAGGTGGGCGACCTGTTGTTACAGGCAGTAGCCGGTCGGATTCAGAACGCTCTCGGCCCGGAAGACCTTGCAGCCAGGTTTGGCGGTGATGAATTCGTGGTGATGCTGGGGGGCAACCGCACCGAAGAGCGGATCGAACAATGGGTGGTCATGCTGCGGGAGAAACTCTCCGACACCTATGAGCTGGACGGCGTTGAAATCAAGAACAGTCCAAGTATCGGGATTGCCATCTGCCCCCGCGACGCTCAGGCCCTGGAGACGTTAATTCAATCTGCGGATGCGGCGATGTACTCCGCCAAGAAAGCCGGACGGGGCCAGTACCGGTACTTTGATCCGTCCCTGAATCCGCGGAATGTAGAAGCCTTTATGCTGGAGCAGTCGTTCGCAGAGGGGCTGAGCCGGCAGGAGTTCCTGCTGCATTACCAGCCCCAGGTGGACCTGGAAACCATGAAGGTTAAAACCTTTGAGGCGCTGGTCCGGTGGCAGCATCCCGAGTTCGGGCTGTTGTATCCGGATCGTTTTATCACTTTGGCTGAAAACAGTGGCTTCATGCTACCCCTCGGGCTCGAAGTGATCCGGCTGGCCTGTGAGCAACTGAGCTGCTGGCGGGAAACTCTGGAACCCGGGAAGAGCCTTGTACCCATCGCGGTAAATGTATCTCCTCACCAGCTGGCACAGCCGGAGTTCCGGGTACATGTGCAGGATATTCTGCAGACTTATGGAATTTCACCGGACCTGATCGAAATCGAGATTACCGAGACCGCCATGCTGGATGCGCAGGCAGTCAGACAGCTACACGAACTGAGAGCTGCAGGTTTTCGCCTGGCACTGGATGACTTTGGCACCGGCTACGCGGGCTTTGCGCATCTGGAGGCCGTGCCCGTGG
>JAJUHY010000067.1 GCA_029265735.1 Marinobacter segnicrescens
CAGCAGCCAGAAAAACAGGTGCTTGTCCCCCAGAAAACGGAACCGGCTGAAGGCATAGGCCGCTGGCAGTGCCACCGTCAGGGTGATGGCCATGTTCATCAACACGTAGATCATTGAGTTGAGATAGCCCGAGAACCAGCTGGGGTCGGTGAAAATCACCAGGTCGTTATCGAAGGTGAAGTTTTTCGGCCACAAGGTCAGCCCGCTGAGAATCTCCCGGTTGGTCTTGAACGACATGTTCAGCAACCAGTAGATCGGCGTCAGCAGCAGGAGGATGAAGAGGGTGATGCCCAGGCCGCCAAGTCGGGAAGGCTTTCTCAAGGTCATTCCTGGCGCTCCTTATCCATATGGGTGATGGCCGTAAAGAACAGCCAGGACACGAGCAGCACAATCAGGAAGTACACCAGGGAGAACGCCGCCGCCCGACCCAGGTCAAACTGCCCCACCGCCATGGTGGTCAAGGTCTGGCTGAGGAAGGTGGTGGAGCTGCCCGGGCCACCACCGGTCAGCACGAACGGCTCGGTGTAGATCATGAAACTGTCCATAAACCGCAGCAGAACCGCGATAACCAGCACGTTCTTCAGGCGCGGCAACTGGATATAGCGGAACACCGCCCAGCGGGAGGCCCGGTCGATTTCAGCGGCCTGATAGAAGGCTTCGGGAATGGCCCGCAGGCCCGAATAGCACAGCAGTGCCACCAGCGGGGTCCAGTGCCATACGTCCATCAGCAATACGGTGAGCCAGGCATCCACGGGATCACCGGTATAGTTGTAGTTGAAACCAAGCTGATTGAGGCCCCAGCCAAACAGGCCAATATCGCCCCGGGCAAAAATCTGCCAGATAGTCCCGACCACGTTCCACGGAATCAGCAGCGGTATCGCCAGCAAAATCAGGCAGAGGGACGCCCGCATGCCCTGCCTGGGCATCATCAGCGCGATACCGATACCCAGCGGAATCTCAATGGCCAGCACCGCGCCGGAAAACCCGAACTGGCGCAGCAGCGACGCCTGCAGGCGCTCGTCCCGCAACACATCGCCGAACCATTCTGTACCGACGTAATAGGCATTGCCCGGCCCGAAGATGTCCTGAACCGAGTAATTCACCACGGTCATCAGGGGCACCAGTGCAGAAAAGGCGACCAGTAGCAGCACGGGCAGAACCAGCCACCAGGCCCGATTGTCCGGGATCTTTCTCATGGCGAGTCCTCCACCAGATACTCGTCCCGATACACCTTCACCCACTGCTCGGGAAAATGAAGATGAAGGATCTGCCCCTGGGTAACCGCCTGATCCTCCGGCAGACGGACTTTTATTGCCTGGTCCGCCAGCCGGACGGTAACAATCTGGTAGGTGCCGAGATCTTCCACATCCTCTACCGTGGCGGGCGAGGCATCCGGGCCCGGTGCCACCACCTGCAGAAACTCCGGCCGGATACCCAGCTTCAGGTTGTCGGAGCCGTCAAGCCGTGCCAGCAACCCCGGTGGCAGCGGAAACCGAACCTCACCACACTGCACGCCCCCTTCATAGCGGGTGACCGGCAACAGGTTCATCCCCGGGCTGCCGATAAAAAAGCCCACAAAGGTGTGGTTGGGATTTTCAAACAGTTCCGTGGGGGTGCCGAACTGGACGATACGGCCCTCATACATCACCGCGATCCGATCCGCGAAGGTCGACGCTTCGAGCTGGTCATGGGTGACGTAGATCATGGTGATATCGAACTGCTCATGGATCTGCTTGAGCTTGCGACGGAGCCTCCACTTCAGCTGCGGATCGATCACCGTCAGCGGTTCATCAAACAGGATGGCGGAGACGTCCTCCCGCACCAGCCCCCGCCCCATGGAAACCTTCTGTTTCTCATCGGCGCTCAGATTCCGGGCCTTGCGTTTCAGCAGGGGCTCCAGCTCCAGTACCTGGGCGATCTCAACAACCCGCTCCCGGATTCTTGCTTTCGGTACCCCACTGTTGCGCAGCGGGAAGGCCAGGTTGTCGAACACAGTCATGGAGTCGTAGACCACCGGGAACTGGAATACCTGGGCGATATTGCGCTCCCTGGGCGAGAGGTGATTGACCGGTTTGCCATCGAACAGCACCTGACCTTCCGAGGGTGCCAACAGGCCAGAGATAATGTTCAGCATGGTGCTCTTGCCACATCCCGACGGGCCAAGCAGTGCGTAGGCACCGCCCTTCTCCCAGACGTGATCCAGCTGGCGAATGGCGTAATCTTCCGGCCCCTGGGGATTTTTGTGGTAGCTATGGGCCATCGCGGTAAGGGTGATCTCAGCCATGCACACCCCCACTGTCCGCCGGGGTATGCACCAGCGCCGCATTCTCGCCAAACACGAACAGCCGGTTCAGCGGCAGATAGACCCGGACCGGATCGCCCACGTGCTGGGTGTGTACCCCCAATGACTGGACCACCATATCCAGCCCCTGGCTGCTGACATGGAGAAAGGTTTCAGATCCACTGATCTCTGCCAGCTCCACGCCAGCGTCCAGAATCACATCACCGTCATTCGCCGACGATAAACTGACGTGACTGGGGCGAATACCGAACAGATAACTGCCTTCCGCCAACTCGGCCAAAGGTCCGGTGACTGGATGGCGTACCGTATCCCCAAACAGAATTTCATGGTGCCGGATACGACCCGGCAGAAAGTTCATCGGAGGCTCAGAGAACAGCTCAGCTGCCAGCGTACTCACCGGCCTGCGATAAACCTCAGCCACGGGACCCGTCTGCACCACCCGGCCCTCGTGGAGCAGCGTGGTGGTACCGCCCAGAGCCAGGGCTTCACTGGCTTCCGTGGTGGCATAGACCGCGATGCACTGGCGCTCCCGGAACAGCTGGCGCAACTCTGAACGAAGCTCTTCCCGCAGTTTGTAATCAAGGTTTACCAGCGGCTCATCAAACAGAACCAGAGTGGCGTCTTTAACCAGCGCCCGGGCCATGGCCACCCGCTGTTGCTGACCGCCTGAAAGCTCAAGGGGATACCGGTCGAGCAGGTTTTCAATCCGCAGCATGGCCGCGGTTTCCCGCACCCGCTGGTCCACCGCACCGGACTTCATTTTTGCCAGCCGCAAGGGCGAGGCGATGTTTTCGTATACCGAGAGGTTGGGATAGTTGATGAACTGCTGATAGACCATGGAGACGTTGCGCCTGCGCACACTCTGCCCGGTAACATCCTCGCCGTTGAACAGGATGCGCCCGGTGTCCGGCTTATCCAGGCCAGCCATCAGTCGCATTAACGAGGTTTTGCCGGCCAGGGTGCGCCCCAGCAACACATTGAATGAGCCGGGTTCAAACGTCAGGTCAGCGTCACGGATGAAATCCACGCCATCGACGGCACGGGAGACTTTCTCCAGTTGCAGCGACATCCGATTTCCTTCTTGTTGTTGTGCAGGAGTTGTCTGACGCTCCTGCTGTCCCTGTGGATCTGTCTTTTAAGGTTCTAGTACAGGGTCCGGATGTTCGCAAACAATCATGCCCGTTTTCGCGAATTCTTCACGAAAACAGTGCGCCCTCCCCGCGCCGACCTGGCCGGGTGGTTTATACTGCACCGGCAAAGCGTTTCTTTCGCCCACGAAACCGGGAGTTTTCATGGCCCAGAACCACCGCCAGCAACAGATTCTGGAGCTGATCCAGCAGCAGGGATTTGTCACTACAGAGCAGCTTGTTGAGCACTTCCGGGTAACGCCGCAAACCATTCGCCGGGACCTGAATGTGCTGGCCAGCCAGAACCGGGTCCGGCGTCACCACGGCGGTGCGGGCATTGATTCAAGCACGGTCAACACGGCCTATCACGACCGCAAGATCATGGAACTGGACGCCAAGGAGCGGATCGCGTCAGCGCTGGTCAAGATGATCCCCGACAGCGCCTCTCTCTTTATCAACATTGGCACCACGACGGAAACCATCGCCCGTGCGCTGCTGACCAAGAACAACCTGCGGGTGGTCACCAATAACCTCCACGTCGCCTCGATCCTGTCCGCCCGGGAAGACTTTACGATCATTATTGCCGGCGGCGAGGTCCGTAACCGGGACGGCGGTATTGTGGGTGAAGCAACCCGGGACTTTATCAACCAGTTCCGCATGGACTTCGGCATCATTGGCATCAGCGGCATCCACAGCGATGGTTCCCTGCTGGATTTCGACTACCGTGAAGTTCGCGTAGCCCAGGCCATTATCAGCAACTCCAGTCAGGTTCTGCTAGCGGCGGACCACACCAAGTTCGGCCGTAATGCGATGGTGCGGCTCGGCAATATCACTCAGGCCAACCACGTCTTCACCGATCAGAACCCACCTGAAGAAATCCGTCATTTGCTGGCTGAACATCAGGTCAGCCTGCACGTTGTTTGACCAGCTTCGCCCTGCCCGATTACGTTTCGTTTGTTTTCGCTATTTTCCTTTACGAATATGGAAGACTTACCCATACTCATGCTGTCGACGCACCTGTGGGCGAGAGAGGAAAGAGCATGGCCGATAAGCCGGAGTGTTATGACGTAGTCGTGGTGGGTGGCGGCGTGAACGGCACCGGCATCGCAATGGATGCCGCCGGTCGCGGCCTGAAAGTGCTGCTTTGTGAGATGAATGACCTGGCCTCCGCCACATCAAGCCGCAGCAGCAAGCTGATCCATGGCGGCCTGCGTTATCTGGAGCACTACGAATTCCGGCTGGTAAGACAGGCTCTGGCCGAGCGGGAATCACTGCTGGCCAACGCCCCCCACATCATGTGGCCCATGCGCTTCCGGTTGCCTCACCAGCCCCATCTTCGCCCGGGTTGGGTGATCCGTGCGGGTCTTTTCCTGTATGACAACCTCGCCCGCCGGGAGCGCCTTTCCGGCTCCCGGGGAATCACCTTCACCCCGGAAGACCCGCTGAAACCCGAAATTACCCGCGGCTTTGAATACTCGGACGGCTGGGTGGATGACGCCCGACTGGTAGTACTGACAGCCCGTAAAGCGGAACAGCTCGGGGCCCGGATTCTGACCCGCACCCGTTGTGTACGGGCTGAGCGTAGTAGCAACCAATGTGGCGATCAATTTGGCGACCAATGGCAGATCACCCTGCTGGACACTCGTACCGGCGACTCCAAAGTGGTGCAGGCAAAGGCACTGGTCAATGCTGCCGGTCCCTGGGTCAGCAGCCTGTTTGACAGTACCCTCAATCAGACAGCGCCGCGCATGATCCGTATGGTCAAGGGCAGCCATATCGTGGTGCCCAGGCTAAACCGCGACGACGAGGCCTATATTCTTCAGAACAAAGACGAACGTATCGTCTTCGTGATTCCCTACGAGGACGACTTCTCACTGATCGGCACCACCGATGTGGACTATACCGGCGATCCGTCTGAAGCGGCGATCTCACCGGAAGAGACTCAATACTTGCTGGAAATCGTCAACCACTACTTCCGCCGCCAGCTGACCCCGGACGACGTGGTCTGGTCCTATTCCGGCGTGCGGCCGCTCATGGACGACGAGGAAGAAAGCGCCCAGAAAGCCTCCCGGGGCTATTCCTTTGAAATCGACGCACCGGATGGCAAAGCGCCCCTGCTGTCGGTGTTCGGAGGCAAGCTCACCACTTACCGCAAACTCGCTGAGACCGCCACCGACCACCTCTGCGAGTATTTCCCTCAGGCTCGCCGGCGCTGGACTCGCCACGGTGTCCTGCCCGGGGGCGACTTCGACAGCCAGCCTCAGCTGAAGGATGCTCTGCGACAGCGCTACCCCTGGCTTCCGGAGAAGCTCGCCGCCAGGCTCGTGCGCAGTTATGGCACTGACAGTTATCATCTGCTGGGCGACAGCCGAAATATGGACGACCTGGGTGAGCACTTTCTCGGGAACCTTTACGAGCGGGAAGTACGCTATCTGGTGGCCCGTGAATGGGCCGTCACCGCCGATGATATCCTCTGGCGCCGAACCAAACAGGGGCTTTATGCCAAACCTGACGAAGTAAAAGCTCTGGAGAACTGGCTATCGGCCTGGGTCGGCGACCCGACGAAACAGACGTGCCCTTCGGGCGAGGCACCGGCCTGACCCGGGGATTTCCCCTATGTCGCTTGTAACCACCGGTTCTGAGCCTTACTCTTTATCTACTGCATGCACCTTCTCGAAGAGATTCCCCTGACATGAGCGATAACGGCAAACCCCGCATCGTCAGCGGCGCCAAGTTCCGCAGCGAGCACGGCTTTTCGGCCATCAAGGATGGCGTCAAGAAAAACGCCACCGCAGACACGCCCATTCAGCGCAAGCCCAAATGGCTCCGGGCCCGTATGCCCGGCGGCGAACGGTTTGAGGCCGTGCGGCGCAATGTCAGCGAACATCGCCTGAGCACTGTCTGTCAGGAATCCCACTGCCCCAATATCGGCGAGTGTTGGAACAACGGCACCGCCACCATCATGGTGATGGGCTCGGTCTGTACCCGGGCCTGTAAATTCTGCGCGGTCGACACCGGCAACCCCAGGGGCTGGCTGGATCACAATGAACCGGAAAACACCGCCCGCTCAGTAGAACTGATGGGCCTGCGCTATATTGTGCTCACCTCTGTAGACCGGGATGACCTGGAAGACGGCGGCGCTGCCCATTACGCTGCCTGCGTCGCCGCCATTAAACGGCGCACACCGGAAGTGGCGGTCGAGGCATTGACCCCGGATTTCGATGCGGTCATGCCCGACGTCGAGAAAGTGCTGGACTCCGGCCTCGACGTGTTTGCCCAGAACGTGGAAACCGTAAAGCGTCTGACTCACCGCGTTCGCGACCCCCGCGCCGGTTATGAGAAGACTCTGAGCGTGCTGGCCCATGCCAAACAATACCGGCCCGACATCCTCACCAAAACCAGCCTGATGCTGGGCCTTGGCGAGACTGATGCCGAGATTCTGGAAACCATGGATGACCTGAGAGCCATCGGCGTGGATATCCTCACCCTGGGCCAATACTTGCGCCCCACCCCCAACCATCTGCCGGTGGAACGCTACGTCACCCCGGATGAGTTCAACCGCTATCGGGAAATCGGGCTGGAGAAAGGCTTTATGGAAGTCCCGTCGGGGCCCATGGTGCGCTCGTCCTACCGGGCTGACCGGGTGTTCGAGAAGAACAATCTGGGGCTGGGTGTTCCGGCGGTACCCCGGGACCCCAGCGCCATTCCCGTGCGCCAGCTGGACTGATCCCGCCGCCGTTCCCTGACCTTTCTGTACCCGATCACCTGCACTACTGCAGCGGCGTTCTGCCGCTGCGGCGCTCCATCAGAATTACCTCAAGAAATTCAGCCCTCGGCCGATGACCTGTTTGCAAGAGATTGTAAAAAAGGAGCTTCGGATAGACCCCGGGCAAGTTTCACACCTCGCCACGGTGATATCTTCTGACGCTCATAAATAACGGCCCGCCGCGGGGCTGGCCCGGACAGGAACAGGTAATCAATGCTGACGCTGCTCAAGAATGCCCGCCTGAAGTACAAGTTCTGGCTGCTAAACATCATGGTGTTCGTGGTCATGTGTCTGCTGGTGCTCTACGCGATCTACGACGTAGCCACCCGTACTGACCAGGCCTTTCTGACGGTTTTCGCCGAATCTGCTCCGGCCTATGCCGGTATCGTTGCCCTGCTGATGTTGCTGGAAATGGCAGGCTCCCAGCTGCTGATTTCCTTTATCGAGCGCCACGTGAACCGGCTCAAGAACACCATGGTAGCGGTGCAGCAGACCGGCAATCTCAGTGAGCGGGCGCTGGTGGAATCCCGTGACGAGATCGGGGAAATGGCCGAGGCGTTCAACGCCATGC
>JAJUHY010000332.1 GCA_029265735.1 Marinobacter segnicrescens
GCACTGACTCGATTTGGAGCCACCAAACCTTCGTCAGCGCGCCTTGCTCTCAAGCCTCTCAGTGGCTCAGTAGATCAGCGAATTAACCAGACGGGACACTAGGCGAGACGGGGGCTGAAGCGGGTTTACATAGGGACAAACCGGCACAAAGTGGCATGTCTCTCAAATCCATTTGCGCTTTTGCCAGTCCCGGGTTAGATTCATCTTTAATCACTATCAACACCAGAACTACTGTGCAACGCAAGATCTTCCTGACCCTTTCCCGGACCCCCTTTCCTGAAAAGTCCGGCCTCTATACAGCGTTACATATCTGACGCTGGGCCCGCGCACGCCCCTGGCTCAGCGTTCACACAGGAATCCACGATTTGTTTACCGGAGACAAGCATGTCTGACTTACCCGCTATTACTGTTGCAGAAGAAGATTACAATCGTCTTTCCGCGTTATTGGAAAAGACCGACGACCCCACCGGGGTTGCCGAAAACCTGGAAGACGAGCTCAGCCGGGCAGACCTCAAGCCCCTGGCCGAAGTCCCGGAAACCGTCGTAGTCATGAATTCCGTGGTGGTATTCGAGGATCAGGACAACGGCAAGGAGCGTCGCCTGCAACTGGTCTATCCCCATGAGGCCGATGGCAGCGCCGACAAGATCTCAATTCTGGCTCCGGCGGGCGCCGCGATGATCGGCCTCAGCATCGGCGATACCATCGAATGGCCGGTGAAAGGCCGCAAGCCCCTGCACCTGAAAGTGGTCAGCGTCAGCCGGTGATCTGATCCATCCCCGGCTTTCCATACCAGTACCCGTTGCAGGGCGGCGCCTCCACCAGTCGCAACGGGTCAACTGCCGGGACCTGCCCCCGCCGGACCTGATCAAACCGGTGCACTACCTCTTCCATACCCTGATGCTCGGGGCTCAGACGAACCGTTCTGACTCCCATCCGCTCCATCGCCGGCAGTTCCCGCAACAGGTCATAGCGGGCGCCTGAAAGCGTGGACGTGCCGTTAATGCGAAACAGCTCCTGATTCTCACGGGTGCGCAGCTCCAGCCCATCCGGATGCTCCAGGCAGCGGAACCCGCAGTTGTCCTTGGGCAGGTTGTAATGCCGCGCCGTAAAACAGCGGGAAGACCAGGCCAGAGGTAGAAATCCCCAGGCGAAGACTTCTGCGGGCAGATGCAGTCCCGCTGCGTCCAGCTCCTGAATCAGCTGCCCGAGCGTTTCCTGCCCCAGTTCCACCGGCAGGTTCCAGCCTTTCAGCCCGCGGCTCGCCAGTACCCGTAGCGTGGCAGTATTGTAGATATTCATGGATGGCCCGGTGACAAAGGGAATACCGTTACGAATGGCCACCTGCAGGGCGCTCTGGTCATTGACCTCCACCAGAAATTCCTCCTGCTCACAGAAACGGCGCAAGCGACGCAGATCCGCCTCTGATTCGATCAGTGTGAGTGTGGACAGTATCACCTCTTTACCGCAGGCTTTCAGGTCCCGGGCCAGGTCCAGCCAGTCACCAGGTTTCAGCTCACGGCGGCGGGAACAGACCACTTCCCCCAGATAAAGGGTATCGACCGGCCATTCCGCCGCTTGCCCATAGAATTCCAGCACGCTCTGCCTGGTCCAGAACCACAGAATCGGCCCCAGGGATAACTTCATCATGGTGTGCCCCTTACTTCCATTGACGATGATAGGCGCCCAGGGTGGTGAGACCGCCCTCGGAAAGACCCGACAGTGTCGACTGCCACGCCGGATCGACCGCAAACCCGGTAACCTGCCCGAGCCGGTCCACCGCCTGCCGCCAGGTACGGGTTACCTCTGCAATATAGGCAGGACTGCGCTGGCGACCCTCAATCTTGATGGCCTTGATGCCCAGGGCTTGCAGCTCCGGTAACAGATCAAGAGTATTCAGGCTGACCGGCTCTTCGATGGCGTGGTAGGTCTCCCCCGACACCTGAAACCGGCCTTTGCAAAGGGTAGGATAGCCCGCCGACTCGCCCCGGGCGTAGCGGTCGATCAGTACGTTATTCAGGCGAGACTCCAGTTCGCCGTTGGCGGTTTCTTCCCAGCGCACGGCTTTGGCGGGGGAACAGGCACCCCGGCTGTTCGGAGACTCATCGGTCAGATAGGACGACAGGTAGCAGCGACCTTCAACCATGATGCACAGGCTGCCAAACGCAAAGACTTCCAGCTCCACCGGACTTTTTTCCGCCACGCCCTTTACCTGGTCCACAGACAGCACCCGGGGCAGCACCGCACGGCGGATATCAAACGCATCCTTATAGAATTTCAGTGCCTCATGGCTGGTGGCTGATCCCTGCACCGACAGGTGCCTGGGCAGGTCCGGGTGACGACTAGCGGCGTAATCCAGCAACCCCATATCGGCAAGAATCAGAGCATCTACCCCAAGGTCAGCGGCCCGGTCCACGGCCGCGGTCCATTGCTGCCAGCCGGCGGGCTGGGGGTAGGTATTGATGGCGCAGAATACCTTTACGCCCCGGTCATGGGCGTAGGCAATCCCTTCTGCGGCACGTTTGTCGTTGAAGTTGAGTCCGGCAAACTGGCGGGCATTGGTGCTGTCGCGAAAGCCGAGATAAACAGCGTCAGCGCC
>JAJUHY010000155.1 GCA_029265735.1 Marinobacter segnicrescens
AGGGTGGTGCTATGCGACTCAAAAAACTCTACGCGCCGTTCCGCGTTGTCAGTTTTGTCGTGCTCGCGCTGATAGGTATAGCGATTCTCTATGCTGCTTCCATTTCGGTTCTGTACTGGACGGGCATCGGCGTATAGGCAGGGCGAATCATGACAACCCGACAATCACGCATTTTCGCTGTGGCCGCCACAGCACTCTCAGCGCTACTTTTCATGGTGCTGACCGTCGACAGCCACCGGCAGTTTCAGGAGCTGACCCAGTCCCAGAACCTCACGCCGGAGATCATCCATGGCAAGGACGTCTGGCATAAATACAACTGCATAAACTGCCACACGCTGTTCGGCGAGGGCGCTTACTACGCGCCGGATCTGACCAAGATCACTCAACACCGTGGTGAGGCCTATCTGCAGGCCTATATGCGCGATCCTTCCAACTTCTACGATGAACAGAAGCACCGCCGGCTGATGCCCACGCAGGATCTGAGTGAGAAAGAAATCACCGATCTGATTCTGTTCCTGGACTGGGTGGCCAATATTGACAATCAGGGCTGGCCGCCCCGGCCGATTCTGGTTACTGGCGGGTTTGCGGCCACCGCTGCGAGCGCTGCAACTGGTGACCGTGATGCCGCGCCACCGGGCACAACGCCCGTGGGTGATGATGACGACTCCCGGGCCAAGGGTCAGTACCTGTTCAATACCGCTGTGCCGTCCTGTAGTGCCTGCCACTCCACCCAGCCGGGTGCTGACATGGCGGGGCCAACCATGGCAGGGCTGGTTGCCCGCACGGAAGAACTGCTGGCCTCGGGGGACTATCAGGGTGAGGCCACCGATGTCGCCGGCTATATCCGCGAATCCATTGTCACCCCCAGCGCCCACGTGGTGCCCGGCGCCATGTATTCCGCGGGTGGAACGTCGTTCATGCCGAATACCTATAGAGACAGTCTTTCAGAAGAACAAATCGACAACCTGGTCGACTATCTGATGACGCTGAAGTAACAGCGCCGGTTATTAGAAAGAGCCGGGTCGTCCGGTAAACAGGGAGAACAACAATGCGATACAAGTCGCAGTCAGTCGCTTACTGGTACTTTGCCGTCGCCATGGTGCTATTCGGCCTCCAGCTCGTGTTCGGGCTGTTGTCCGCCGCCAAATATCTGGGGCCAGACCCTCTGCTGTATATCCTGCCGTTCGACGTCACCAAGGTCATCCACACCAACCTGCTGATCGTATGGGTGCTGTGCGGTTTTATGGGGGGCACTTACTGGCTGATCCCCGACGAATCCCGGTCAGAGCTGCACAGCACCAAACTGGCCTACATCCAGCTGGTCCTGTGGACCATCATGGGGGTCACCGCCATCATCGGATACCTGTTCCGTTACGGCACCGGCAACAAACTGCTGGAGCAGCCGTTGCCCCATAAAATTGTGATCGTCATCTGTATGCTGATTTTCCTGTACAACATCGGCATGACGATCCGTAAATCCGGTCGCTTTACCACCACCGAAGGGGTGCTGCTGCTGGGCCTGCTCAGCTCGGCGGTGCTGTTCCTGCCTGCGTTGCTGCACTATGAGAACTACACCGTATCCATCTACTACCGCTGGTGGACCATCCATCTGTGGGTGGAGGGTGTATGGATGATGATCATGGGGGCGTTCCTTGCGTATCTGTTGATCCGTCTGTCCGGCGCCGACCGGGAGGTTATGGAAAAGTGGCTCTACGTCATCGTAGGGCTGGTCTTTATAGCGGGCATACTGGGAACCGCGCACCACTATTACTGGGTAGGAGTGCCAGCTTACTGGCTGCCGCTGGGGGGCTTTTTCAGCGCGCTCGAACCTGCCGCGCTGGTTGGCATGGCCATGATGGCCTATGGCGCCATCCGTCGCTCGGGGCTGGCTCATCCGAATGCCCTGGCGCTGCACTGGACCGTGGGCAGTGCTCTGTTCGCCATGTTCGGGGCTGGGCTGCTGGGGCTGGCACACACCTTCCCGTCCATCAACAAATGGACCCACGGAACCCTGATCACCGCTATGCACGGGCACGCGGCGTTTTACGGGGCTTACGCCATGATCATCCTCGCAATGATCTCCTATGCACTGCCACAAATGTGTCCCTCACGCCCGGACAAGGGCACCAGCCTTGGCTACTGGGCCTTCTGGATGCAGATGGCCGGCATGTTCGGCATGACCCTGTCCTTCGCCACCGCGGGAATTGGTCAGGTCTATCTTGAGCGGGTCATGGGCATGGGTTACCTGGACGCCCAGCTCAAGATCCAGGTGCATTTCCTGATGCTGATTGCTACTGCCTCGCTCTTTGCCACTGGGGTAGGGCTGTATATCTATGACTTCTTCCGCTTCCGCCCGGTATTTGACCAGGCGGTGGAGCCGGCCGCCCCGGGAGCCGATCCGGCAGACAATCGTGAACCAGTGAGAGGATCTGTCTGACGTGTCTGTGAATGAGTTGCTCAGACCCCCTGCCCATAGTGAAGCGGAAGAGAGGCCTTACTATGTTCCGTCCGGGCAGGAGGTCAGCATTTTTGAGCAATGCCACCACCGGCAGCTGGCGGTGATGCTCAAGGGTCCGACGGGCTGTGGCAAAACCCGCTTTGTCGAGTACATGGCCTGGCGGCTGGGTCGGCCACTAGTCACTATCGCCTGTCACGATGACCTGACCGCCAGTGACCTGGTAGGGCGTTACCTGATCCGTCATGACGGGACCGAGTGGCAGGACGGACCGCTCACCCGGGCGGTGCGGGAGGGTGCAATCTGCTATCTGGACGAAGTAGTGGAGGCGCGGCAGGATACGGTGGTAATTCTGCACGCACTCACCGATCACCGGCGGATACTGCCCATCGACAAGACCGGCGAGACCCTGCAGGCAGCGCCGGGCTTTCAGTTGGTAGTGTCTTACAACCCCGGCTATCAGCGCATGCTGAAAGACCTGAAGCCCAGCACCCGCCAGCGATTTGTCGCCCTGGATCTGGACTTCCCGCCGCCGGAGCAGGAGGCCGCCATTGTGGTTCAGGAAAGCGGCTGCGACGACGGCACCGCCCGGGCGCTGGTGGATCTGGCCCATCGCATTCGCGCGCTGCAGGACCGCGGCCTGCCAGAAGTGCCCAGCACCCGTCTGCTGATCGCAACCGCCAGTCTGATCAACATGGGTGTGGCTCCGCAAGAAGCCTGCTATGCCGCTCTGGTGTCGCCTCTGTCTGATGAGGAGTCATTGGTGGGAGCGATGCGTGATCTGGTGGACCTTACGTTTGTCTGATGTTTTTCCGGTGACCGGCACGGTGATCCTGACCGGGGAGGGCAATCGTGGCTGAAGCCGAAGACGTACTGACCGACGCAGCCCGCCACGCCACGGTGTACGCTCAGTCCCTGTGGCGGCGATACCGTACACCCCAGGACGGCGAGCCGGCTACGCTGCTGGATGACGTTGCGGCCCGCCTGGATTTGCTGATTACGGCTATCTTCGGCGAGAGCTGGCCCATCCGCATCGCCCAGCCCCCGGCCCATGCCACCATGCTGGCCATCTTCTTCCGTCACGACCGCAAACCCCGTCAGCGAATTGCAGTGCCAGCCACGGATGGTTTCTCACTATGGCTGCCCCGGGATCTGGACTTGGGTGACATCGGCCAGACCGTTTCGCTGTTCCGTACCATGGCCATGCAGCAGGTAGTTCGTGCCCGGCGGGGCAGTGCGACAGCCATGCGGGACAATTTGCGGCCATTGGAAGCAGACGTGTACCTGCTGCTGGAAGCCCATGCCGCGGATTTTGAGCTGGCGGAATTGCTGCCGGGTATGGCGTCGGGAATTGATCAGCTTCGTCAGCTCGCTCTGAAACGACGGCCACCTTTGCAGCAGTTTCCCCGTTCCCGGCAACCGCTGGAGGCGCTGTACCAGTCGCTCCTGGAGCTGCCAGCGGGACAGCACCACGACAGGGTGCCACGCACTGACTCTCCGGAGGCGTCCCTTGCCCAGGCATCAGCGCTGATCACCCAGCTGGCCCTGGTGCCGGATGACTGTCGGGAACAGCATCTTGGCCCCCGCCCGTTGATGAAAGACTGGTGGACCGGAGAGCTTCGCAAGCGTTCCGATGAACGTACCCTGACCGAAGGCGATGAGGGTCAGGTGGACGAGAATGACAGCGACGAAGCGCCCCGAAGCGGACGCCTCCCCCGGCGGCCCCAGGAGCGCAAGCCCACGGAGGATGAAGAGCGGGAAGAAAAGAGTGACAGTGTCTGGATCATGCAGACGGAAGATTCCCATCCTCACGCGGAAGATCCCATGGGCATGCAGCGGCCAGTGGACCGGGACGAAGACGTGAGCGCGGACGAATACGGCGATATGCTGTCGGAGCTCTCTGAGACCCGGCTGGTATCCACGCCCGGCCGCCCCAGGGAAGTGCTGTTGTCGGACGATCCACCGGATGCCAGAGCATGGCAGGAACTCAAGGCGGCCATCGCTGACGGCGAAGGTTTTACCTATCCGGAGTGGGATTACCGCAATCAGTGCTACCGGGACCCGGGGGCAACGGTGCGCCTGCTTTCCTGCGGGCAGGGTTCCAGTGAGTGGGTGGAGAAAACACTTGCCGGGTACGGCGCAACCCGTGCCGAAATCCGCCGTCGTTTTGAGCTGTTACAGGCCCGGCGGGTATTGCACCGTCGTCAGACGGATGGGGATGATATCGACCTGGAGGCGTATGTGGACAGCTACGCCGATTTCCGGGCCGGGCTACCCATGGCTGACGGACTGTACCAGACCAGTCGCTCCAGCGACCGCCATATGGCAATCATGCTGCTGATAGACATCAGCGGGTCAACGGACAGCTGGGTGTCCGCCGATAAGCGCATTATTGATGTGGAGCGGGAAGCCCTGTTACTGGTCTGCGAGGCGCTGGAAGCACTGGGCGAGCCCTACGCAGTACAGGCATTCTCCGGCGAAGGGCCGAACGCGGTAACCGTGCGGCAGGTGAAGGACTTCAGCGAGCGGTACAGTCGGGAAGTCGCCTTGCGAATCAGTGCCCTTGAGCCCCAGCACTACACCCGGGGCGGTACCGCCATCCGGCACGCAACGGCGGGATTGATGCAACAGCAGGCCGCCCATCGCCTGTTACTGGTACTGTCCGACGGTAAACCCAATGACAAGGATGATTACGAAGGCCGGTACGGGGTAGAGGATATGCGCCAGGCTGTTATTGAGGCCAGCCTGCAGGGCATCTATCCGTTCTGTCTGACCATTG
>JAJUHY010000039.1 GCA_029265735.1 Marinobacter segnicrescens
CGGGGATACGCTTTATTTTTTAGGCGACGGCCGCTTTTGCCTGATTCTGCCTTTCACCCCAGAGGAAGGGGCCCGCGTCACCGCGGAGCGGGTACGCCGCAGCATTGCGGAAGCCACCTGGCCGCAAATCGGGCGCATGACCGTCAGCATCGGCGCAACCACCCATGTGGACCAGGACACCCTTGGAGAGCGCCTGCGCCAACGTGCCACCGACGCGCTGGAGGAAGCCAGCCGCCGCGGCCAGGACCATGTCTGGTTTAGTGCGGATGGCCGCCAGGTAGCCTGATGCAGCAAGTAACTGAAAACCTGATCCAGTGGCTTACGGTCCACCCGGGCTGGCTCACCGCCACCATATTCCTGGTTGCCTTGCTTGAGTCACTGGCGGTCGCCGGCCTTCTGGTTCCGGGGGTAGCGATATTGTTTGCGGTCTCCGTTCTGGCCGGGCAGACCGGTACGCCGGTGATTGAGGTTCTCGCCTGGGGTACGGCGGGGGCCATTATCGGCGATTTTACGAGCTTCTGGCTGGGGCGGCATCTCCAGGGCCGGCTGCATCATGTCTGGCCATTCCGCAAACACCCCGTCATGATCCGTCGGGCGGAGAGCCTGTTCGCCCGGCACGGCGGCAAGAGTGTGTTCATAGGACGCTTCGTAGGTCCCGTACGCCCGCTCATCCCCATGGTTGCCGGGGCCTTCAACATGCCCGCCCGGCGCTTCATGTTCGTGAACGTTGCTTCCGCCCTGGCCTGGGCCCCCTTCTACCTATTGCCCGGATTTGCAGTAGGTGCAGCACTGGCCGGTCCGGAGCCGGTTCCGACCGCGCTGTACATCATAGGTGCCGCTGCCGCCGGCGTGATCGCGCTGGCCTGGTTTCTCTTCGTCCGGCTTCAGCTTGGGTTGCGCAGTGAGAGCCGGCTGTATCAGTATCTGGAGCGGTCCACCAGCCGCTACAACGCGACCCATCGTTTCTGGCGGGCACTGTACAGTGAGCGTCCGGCCGAGGGCGGTGAGTTTCCGCTGGCGTCCATCTGTCTTGCACTCGGGGCAACCGGCGCCTTCGTTCTGTGGGCCCTGTTCAGCCAGGGCACCGGCATTCTCCAGCCCGCCGACTTCTATTTCCGCGACCTGACCGAAATCATCCGGTCGCCGCTGACCGATCCGGTACTGGTCCTTCTCACCCTCGCGGGTGACCCTCCGGTGCTGGTCACCGGCAGCCTGCTTATGGCCTGTGCATTACTGATCCGCGGCTATCCCAGCGCGGCGATTCATCTGGTGACGGCGCTGGTACTTACCTCGGTAAGTGTGACTCTGATTAAAAATGGCCTCGGGGTCGCCAGGCCAACAATCGTCAGTGAGCCACCATCCACCTTTTCATTTCCCAGCGGCCACGCGACTGGCATCACCGTATTTGTGGGCATTACCGCCGCCTTCGTGGCCCGGGAATGGGCACCTGCCCGGCGCTGGCGCATCTATGTTCTGTTCAGTATTCCGATGGTACTGGTGGCGGCCAGTCGGGTCGCTCTCGGGGTGCACTGGTTTACGGATATCGTGGGCGGCATATTGCTGGGCCTGGCGATCTGCGGCCTGATACGTGCCAGTTACAGCCGCTACGACCGTACGCCCCTGTCTCCGGACGTATTTACCGTGTCGGCGGTGGTGCTATGGCTGATTTTTCTGGTGGGCTACCTCTGGTGGCAATATCCGGCGGCGCTGCTTGCCTACGCCGTCGCCGGCTAGACCGGTACAGCAACCGCCGTCGGGCAGGCCATTACTGTGCGGGTCGTGCTGAGAGCAGGCGCTGCAGTTCGTCCAGGCGTTCCTTTGCAGCCTCCAGTAGTCTGAGACTACGAGACGCGGTAAGCTCCAACGCACCCAGTCGCCGATAGGCCGGGACCTGCTCAAACTCTGGCAGCCCTTTACTACCCCCTGCCGAGATACAGACATGCAGCCGCGCGACGATCACCAGGTCGATCAGTTGCGGCAAATCGCTGGCGCACTCATAGAACCAGTCATCGGCATGACGGGCCACCTCAATAAAGCCGGGGGCGAAGTTCCACCGCTCCAGAATGGCCGCGCCGATATCCCCACGCAACTCAGCAATGGCCCGCTCCAGCGCCGGCGAACTGACGATAAGCCCGGGGTAGCGCTCCGCATGGACCAGTACCGGGACGACTCCGATATTGTGGAGCAGGCCCGCCAGCAGGGCTTCTTCCGGCTCAATCCGCGTAGCGGACTCAGCCAGTACATACGCGAGCGCCGCCACCGTGCGCGCTTCGTCCCACAACCTGTCCATGGCCTGCTGTAACTCCGGCTCACGGCTGCGGTAGATCTCTCCGAGTGAGAATACCGAGACCAGCTGGCGGGTGGTGTTCATACCCAGCCGGACCACGCCGTCCCTGACGTTTCGGACTTCAGAAAATCCACGATACAAGGCACTGTTACAGGCCCGTACAAGCTTGGCCGCCATGGCAGGATCCGCGGTCAGGGCACGGGCAATATCATCGCTTGAAGTGTCGTCCCGGTCCGCCAGCCGCCTCACCTTCCAGGCAACGTCCGGCAAACTGGGCAGGCTAACCTGGTTGGACCTCAGTTCACGATAGAAAGCCATCAACAGCCGATGCTCATCATCCATATCCGGATCGCTACTGCCGGCCTCCTCCGGCGGGGCCAGAGGCGCGGACTGCAGTAACCGGTGCAGTGCGGTCTGTTCAATGATCAGGCACTCGCTCGGCTGGATAGCGGTAACATCGAAGCGACGGGGTCGCTGACGGGCAATGGCAGCGGCAGCCATCTCGGTTCCGGCAATGAGGGTTGTCTGACGACCGTCCTCAGCGACCACCTCAAGGGCACCGTCGAGGAGAAAGAATTCCCGGCCATCCAGTGCCCCCCGCTCTATCAGGCGCTGACCCGGCTTGAAGGTCCGGCGCTCTGCCCGGCCAAGCAGCACCACAAGCTGTTCATCACTCAGGCGGCGGAGGGGTTCAAAGGATTTCAGACGGCTTAGTGCCAAGGTTTCGCGAACAGCCATAGCGGCTCCTGTTCCTGACAGACGAAACAAACCTTCCGGCAAACACCGAGTTGGGATAACTATTGCCGGACAGCAAGGCCTGGCCTTCAGGCGCCCCGCGTACACCCGCTCGAAAGCCGGCAGTTGAAGTATTCGGGATCACGACCACGAAAACAACCATCGGATGCGTCGCCAATCTGGTATCCTCAACGCTTCCGCATCCAACACGTGACCCGCCGGACCCGGCTTGCCCCTTCTATCCAGGAAACAAGCCCATGTCGGGATGAGGCACGGTTTAACTGACTGCTAAACTGACGAGAGAGCAACCAATGCCAGAATATCGCTCACGCACCTCCACCGCTGGACGTAATATGGCGGGGGCACGGGCCCTTTGGCGCGCAACCGGAATGAAAAATGATGATTTCGGGAAACCCATCATCGCTGTCGCCAACTCTTTTACCCAGTTTGTGCCCGGGCACGTTCACCTGAAAGATCTTGGCCAACTGGTCTGCCGCGAAATTGAAGCGGCCGGCGGCGTTGCCAAGGAATTCAACACTATCGCCGTGGATGACGGTATCGCCATGGGTCACGACGGCATGCTCTACTCGCTGCCGTCCCGGGAAATCATCGCCGACTCGGTCGAATATATGGTGAATGCACACTGCGCTGACGCGCTGGTCTGCATTTCCAACTGCGACAAGATCACCCCGGGCATGGTGATGGCGGCCATGCGCCTGAATATTCCGACCATTTTCGTGTCCGGTGGCCCCATGGAAGCGGGCAAGACCAAGCTGTCCGAGCACAAGGTCGACCTGGTGGATGCCATGGTCATTGCCGCCAACCCGGACGCCACCGACGAACAGGTTGAGGAATACGAGCGCAGCGCCTGCCCCACCTGCGGCTCCTGCTCCGGCATGTTCACTGCCAACTCCATGAACTGTCTGGCCGAGGCCATTGGCCTGGCGCTGCCAGGTAATGGCTCGGTGCTGGCGACCCATGCCGACCGGGAGAAACTGTTCCTGTGGGCCGGCCGCCAGATCGTCGAGAACACCCGCCGTTACTATGAGCAGGACGACGCCAGCGTACTGCCCCGCAGCATCGCGTCCCTGGAAGCCTTCGAGAATGCGATGGTAATGGATATCGCCATGGGCGGCTCCACCAACACCATCCTGCATTTGCTGGCCGCCGCTCAGGAGGGCGGAGTTCCGTTCACCCTCGACAATATCGACGAGCTGTCCCGCAAGGTACCTCAGCTGTGCAAGGTGGCGCCGAACTCCCCGCTTTACCATATGGAAGATGTGCACCGGGCCGGTGGCATCATGGGTATTCTGGGTGAGCTGGAGCGTGGCGGACTGATCAATACCGATCTGCCCACCGTACACAGCCGCACCATGGCAGAAGCCCTGGACAAGTGGGACATCATGCGGAACCCGACCCCGGAAGTGGTGGAGTTCTACAAGGCCGGACCGGCCGGCATTCCTACCCAGCAAGCGTTCAGCCAGAGCACCCGCTGGCCGTCCCTGGACGGTGACCGCAAAAACGGCTGCATCCGCTCCGTGGAGAACGCCTACTCATCAGAGGGCGGCCTGGCCGTACTGTACGGAAATATCGCCCTGGATGGCTGTGTCGTCAAGACGGCTGGCGTGGATGAAAGCATCTACGTGTTCGAAGGTCCAGCGCGGGTCTTTGAAAGCCAGGACGCAGCGGTAAAAGGCATTTTGGGTGATGAAGTAAAGCCGGGTGAAGTCGTAATCATCCGCTACGAAGGCCCCAAAGGCGGTCCTGGTATGCAGGAAATGCTCTACCCCACCAGCTACCTCAAGTCCAAAGGCCTTGGTGAGAAGTGCGCCCTGCTGACGGATGGCCGGTTCTCTGGCGGTACCTCCGGACTGTCCATCGGCCACGCCTCACCCGAAGCCGCCGCCGGCGGCGCCATCGGGCTGATCCAGGACGGCGACCTGATTCGCATCGACATCCCAGCTCGTACGATTAACGTCGAGATCGACCAGCACGAACTGGACCGTCGTCGGGAAGAGCAGGACGCCAAAGGCTGGAAACCGGCGGAATTCCGCGAACGTAAGGTATCCGCTGCCCTCAAAGCCTATGCCTTACTTGCCACCAGCGCCGACAAAGGTGCCGTACGGGATCTCTCCAAACTCGACTGATTCAGTACTGCCCGACCCCGCCTGCCCGGCTCTGCCGGTGCTGGCGGGCGTCCGGCCTCTTCTTGCGCCAGGACGTTATTCAGTAGCCCGTGGCGGTATCGGTTCTTCCTGGTTAAACTCGCGGATGAATATTCCCCAGAACGCCATAAACAAGGCCGCAACCAGCGGTCCCATCACAAACCCGTTAATACCGAACATCACCAGACCACCCAGCGTCGACAGCAGCACAATGTAGTCCGGCAGCTTGGTGTCCCTCCCCACCAGAATCGGGCGCAGAAGGTTATCCGCCAGCCCGATCACAATCGCTCCGTAAGCGGTAAGAATAATGGCAGGCATATAATCACCAACCGCCGCCAGATAGATAGCTGCCGGCACCCAGACCACGGCAGCGCCGACCGCCGGCAGAAGCGAGAAGATTGCCATTACCACGCCCCACAGCAGCGCGCCGGTCAGCCCCAGTATCCAGAAGATCAGTCCGCCGAGAGCCCCCTGGATAATGGCGATCAGCAGGTTGCCCTTGACGGTAGCCCGGGTAACTTCGGCAAACTTCCTGAAGATCAGCCGCTCCCGCTCATCACCCAGAGGCAAGGCCTGAACCATCAGCTCCACCAGACGGGTGCCGTCCCGCAACAGGAAAAAGGCAAGGTACGTCATTAGTGCCAGGTTCAGAAAAAACTGGAAAGTGTTCTGCCCGAAGCCGAGAACCTGCTTGGCCAGAAACTGACCGGCACCCGCTACCGCAGTTACCAGGCGATCACGCAACTCGTCAAAACTGAGACCGAAGCGATTGAGAAATGCCTCAATTGCCGGGAATGAACTGTTGATCTGATCCAGATACTCCCCCGGGCGAAGGTCTCCGTCCTGGAAGCGCTGATAGAGATTCAGCCCTTCGGCAACCAGAGACGAGATCAGAACAATCACCGGAATAATCACGATCACCATGCTGATCAGCAGCGTGATGGAAGCGACCAGATTGGGGCGTTCACCAATACGGGCCGAAATACGTTGCCGTACCGGGTGGAAAATCAGTGCAATGGCCACTGCCCAGAAAATAGGGCCGAAAAAAGGCTTAAGCAGAAACAGGAAAGCCAGCGAAACCAGCAACAGGCTTCCCAGAAACGTCCAGCGCTCCAGGCTTTCATACTTCATCGGATTGGGTTCCTTTCGATCAACGGGGAGGCTGTCAGCGAGCGAAATGGCCAGTTCCGCCTCCGGCAGGGTATAGTAATTGGTTGGGGTACGACTGACAAAGGCCCGTTTCTGACTTTTGAAGGGGTTACCTCAAAACCCGAAATTCCACTGTCGGGAACCCGGAGCGACTTTTAAGGTCATAATACAGTGACAGGCGACGAGTTCAACGAAGAAACCGCGTTACAGGCCGCCGAAGCACTTGCCGACGTGCTGGCCAGACGTACCCATCGCCGGAAGGTCATGGGGCAGGAAGTCGTGGTTCCCGGGCAGTTGGGTGAAGCTTTGCGGCTGCCCCACCTGATCGGCCGCCTGCGCAGTCGGCAGAAACGTCAGCGAGAGCGCGCGCTGGAAGCGTTTGAAGTACTCTGGGAGACCCTGTCACCCCGAACCCAGGACCAGGTCAGGACCGACCTGGGCTGGTATGACCCGCGGGACCTGAGCTGGGAAGACAAGCGTTCCAATCGTCGCCCCGCCCCGCCGGAAACCTGAGCCCCCAGCGCGCCGCTGACGAACATGAACCAGCGTTAATGCCGCTCAGGTACAAATCGTCAGGAAAAGCACTTTAATTGCAACAAAGCGACCTTATGGTATAACCGGGTATGCCCTTGGCCTGATTATCTGCCACTGGACCCGATACCAGCAAGGAAACCAAGAACAAGGAGCAATCCATGCACCATTCTCACGAAGTTTACACTGCCCGATTGGCAGAAAATGTCACCAACACCACATTTCTGTGTGGTCACTGTCAATCAACTCTTTCGGCAAAGCGGATTTTCGCCAACGAAGGCGAGGACCGCTACGATCTGCCCTGTCGCACTATCGGCCTCTGCTCAGCAGATGAGTGTGGCGCCGTTAACTGCTGCGACGAGGCCATGCGTGCCGCAGAGCAACAGGAAGACGAGAGCTGTATCGCTCTCTGATTCAATTTCATTACGCTCTGTTACGTAATTCCCACACAACAAATTGCCACCTGCTCTAAGCTGATGCTCTTCAGGTCTCCGGACACGCTTGCAATCAGCCAGAGCAGTCGATGGTATGCGTATTCTCAGAACCGACGAGTCCCGCTTCCGGGATCTGCCGGATTTTCCTTTCCCGCCGTGCTATCTCAACGTTGGCGTAGAATCACCACTTCGCCTCCACTATGTGGAGCAGGGCCCGGTCGACGGCGCCCCGGTGATACTGCTTCACGGTGAGCACGGCTGGTCCTATCTTTATCGTCATATAATTCCGCTGCTGTCAGCGGCAGGGTTGCGCGCGTTGGCGCCGGACCTCATTGGCTTTGGCAAGTCCGACAAGCCCGCCAGTCAGCAGGACTACTCCTTCAGCAATCATCTCAACTGGCTGGAGCGCTGGCTGCTCGATCTGAACCTGCGCAACGCGACGCTGGTCTGTCAGAACCGGACGTCCATGCTGGGACTGGCACTGGTCATGCGCCACCCGGAACGATTCAGCCGGATTATCGCCGCCAATGCGGTCATTCCTGACGAAGATGACTGTGGGGCACCGGCCCATGGCATGTGGCAGCTTTTCGCCCGCTACAGCCCCTGGTTTCCGGTCCCGCAGCTGATCCAGCTGGGAACCACCCGTCCGCTGGCGCGGGCAGAACGCAGCGCCTATGACGCGCCCTTTCCCAGCGACCTTTACAAAGCTGGCGCCAGGTCGTTTGCCGCAACCCTTGCCGAATCCCACCGGGAACTTAACCGGCAGCGGCTGTGGCGTTTTCTGGAAAGCTGGCAGAAGCCTTTCATCACCTGTTTCAGTAACGCGGACCCGGGTACCCGAGGTGGGCACCTGGCGTTGCAACGGAAGATCCCCGGGGCCCTTGGCCAGCCCCATATCACGCTTTCCGGAGGCCACTTCCTGCAGGAAGATGCCGCCAACAGCTTTGCGCGGGTGATTATTGATGCCTGCCGGCCAAGCCTTGCGGCCTGACCAGGCAGGTCGGGCTCTTAGCCGAAGATGGTGACGGTCTGGCGGCTAATGGCGATCAGTTCGCCCTGCCGGTTCCAGATGCCTGCATGGGTATTGGCGTAGCCAGCGTCGGCCCTGTCGATCTCAGCCCGGTATAGCAACCAGTCGTCCGGCTGCACAGCCGGGCGGGGATCCATCATTTCCACTGACCAGGTCAGCGAACTGTTGGCGGCGAATTCCGTCAGGTGAGACAGGGGCACCGGTGGCCAGGCATCAATCAGGGCTACCACCAGCGGATCGGTCAGTTGCGCCGGCGGCTCGCGGAACTGCATCCAGCCGCCCATCTCCCGGTGTTTCTCGCCGGTAAACGGACGACTGCCAAAGCACCAGCGCATTTCAATGAACTCCGCGAAGTCTGGCATCATCCCTTTCATGAACGGCGTAGGCTCGCACTTTTCGGGTGCCTGGGCCTGGGGAGCCGGCCGCGGCGCCATGGATACGGCAGACTCCCGCCCGCTGCCGTAGGCCCCCATCGCAACCAGTCGGGTGGTGCCGTCCTGGACCATGCGAACCATGGCCTGGCTGACCGATTTTCCTTCCCGGAGCAGCTCTGTCTCCAGCGTCACCGGAATGCCAGGTTCTACCGGGCCCACAAACGATACCTGCATGGCCCGCAGTGGCCGCCCGGGAGTTACCACCGACTGCATGCGCTCACAGGCCACTGCACCGGTAAGGCCGCCGAAAGTCGCGCGCCCCTGCGCCCAGTTCTCTGGAATAATGATTTCGTTATTAGCGGCAGAGGCCAGAATTTCCTCAAGCGTCATTGCAGACGTCTCCCCTTTGTCAGTAAAGATACGTATCACACGAACCGGAGAGATTGCCTAAAACCATGGCCGTGCACAAGCGGCACGAACAATTACCTACCCGGAAAACCTCGGGTAACGCTGTAAAGCCGGGCCTTATCAGCGTATACTGCGCCCCGTCATCTACAGATGGCCAGATCCGCGGACACAAGCCAATCGGCATGCCGTCCGTGACGATACCAGCCGGGTTTATGGGGTTCGAGAACTGTCCCAGGTTCAACGGGCTACCCCGACGCGCTCAGCCGGTAGCTCCAGGAGCCCGCCATTTCCGGTTCAAGCCTGTGACCGGCCTTCAGGTCTGCGGCTCCTTCACCTCGAATACCAGGTAATTGAATGTCAGAACAATCCTTTGCGGAACTCGGCCTCGACCCGGCCGTGCTCAACGCTGTTCGTACCGTTGGCTATGAATCACCGTCACCGATCCAGGCTCAGGCCATTCCGGTACTGCTTGAAGGCCATCACCTGCTGGGTATCGCCCAGACCGGTACTGGCAAAACCGCGGCTTTTGCATTGCCGCTGCTGAGTCGGATTGATGCCGACGACCTGTCTACCCAGATCCTCGTGCTGACACCGACCCGCGAGCTGGCCATTCAGGTAGCGGAAGCGTTTACCACCTATGCCACCGGCTTCCGTCAACTGCACGTGCTGCCCATCTACGGCGGCGCTGATTTTGCGCCCCAGCTGAAAGCGCTGAACCGCGGATCTCAGGTTATTGTCGGCACACCAGGCCGCCTGCTGGACCACCTCCGTCGTGGCAAGCTCAAACTGAACAACCTGAAAGCCCTGGTGCTGGATGAAGCCGACGAAATGCTGCGCATGGGCTTTATCGACGATGTTGAAGCCATCCTCGCCAGCATTCCGAACAGCTGTCAGCGAGCGCTGTTCTCGGCCACCATGCCGCCAGCCATTGCCCGGGTCGCCAATACCTATCTGCGCGACGCCCGGGAAGTCAAAATCAAGAGCGAGACCCGCACGGTTGAGCGAATTGCCCAGTTTGTGCTGCCTACG
>JAJUHY010000190.1 GCA_029265735.1 Marinobacter segnicrescens
ATACCACTGTTGGGATCAAACACGGCCCGCCGGCTCTGGCCCGCGTCGATCACGACGCGAACGCCTTCAATGGTCAGGCTGGTTTCCGCAATGGCCGTGGCGAGCACGACTTTCCGCTGGCCCTCGGGTGCCGGTTCGATGGCTTGATCCTGAGCTTCTCCTTTCAGATTTCCATAGAGGGGCGCGAGCCGGGTGTCGTCTGGCAGATAAGGTTGCAGCAGCTGCGCCACCTTGCGGATCTCGCCGGCACCCGGCAGAAAAATCAGAATGGAGCCGGTCTGCTCTGCGAGTGCTTCCCGGGTTACCGTTACCACGTGGTCCAGCAGGCGGGGAGGCCGGCCGGCTACAGTAGTCAACGGACGGTAGTGTACCTCTACCGGAAAGGCACGACCCTGGCTGGAGACCACCGGCGCATTCCCCAGCATTGCCGCTAATGGGCCGGTATCCAGGGTCGCGGACATGACCAGAACCCGCAGGTCCGGGCGAAGCACCTGCTGACTTTCCCGTACCAGCGCAAGGCCCAGATCTGCCTGCAGGGAACGCTCATGGAATTCGTCGAACAGGACCGCCCCGTAGTCTTCCAGCATCGGGTCGGACTGGATCAGCCGGGTCAGTATGCCTTCGGTCACCACTTCTATACGGGTTTCAGCCGATACTCGGGTATCCAGCCGGGTCCGGTAGCCGATGGTCTGCCCGGGCTTTTCACCCAGCTGCCGTGCCATGTATCGCGCTGCCGAGCGGGCCGCAAGACGGCGAGGCTCCAGCATCAGGATCTTGCGGTCTTGCCGCCATGGCGCAGGTAACAGAGCCAGCGGAACCTGAGTGGTTTTGCCGGCCCCCGGCGGTGCCTCAAGCAGCACCGTGTGGTGCTGTTCCAGAGCTGTCAGCAGCTCCGGCAGAATCTGATGAATAGGTAGTGAGCTCATGGGGACCGCCGGCTAGTTCCGGGCCTGTTGCCGGTGGTGCCAGCGTTCCGGCCGGGGCACAAAAAACGCAAACAGCAGGCCCCAGCCCAGGGCAACGGCGCCGATGGAAAAGGCACCAATCAGCGTGCCACCGGCTTCGAGCCATTGCCGGGTCAGCCAAGGCCCGGCCATCTGGGTTGCTCCATACAACGCCACCATAGCCGCCGACAGCCTGGGTCCCTGATGGGGATGCAAGGTCCGGCCGAGCCGCTGGGTCAACAGAACAGTACCGACAAAGGTGCCACCCACTAATAACGCACACAATGTGATGCCCAGGGGATTCGGCCAAATGACAACCGCAAGCGCACCCAGAAACTGAATCAGGTAGTTCAGTTGCAGCGCCTGCCGATCACCAAAACGGGCCCCCAGGACACTCCAGATGATAGGCGTGGGAATAGTGGCCACCGCCAGCAGAAACCAGGAGCCGTCCACCAGCCAGTGTCCTTCTGGCAGCTGGGCCTGGGTCAGCAGGGGCAGGAACGTCATCGGCAGAATATACCCAAGCCCGGCGCCGGCGTAGGAGAGGAACAGCGGAATACTGGCCCGGTCCAGCAGCGGTCCTTTTTCGGCAAAGCTGCCGTCATCCGTCTGGATACGCGCCGGGACGTCCAGTCTCACCAGCCGCCAGGTCGCCCACAAGGCGAGGGGAATCGACAGCAAGGCTGCGGGCCACCACCGCGCCGGGCCACTTAACAGGTTTGCGGAGCCGGAGACCAGCAGGCTGGACACCAGCAGGCCAGCTCCAACTCCTACGTAGACCAGGCCACTGGCGCCACTGCGATTGCGACGCACCAGCCATTCCAGTATCAGGGCGGGGGCCTGAACAAAGACAACACCGTTGGCAACGCCGTTGACCAGGCGCAAACTGGAAAGCAGGGAAGCCGCGTCCACCTGGGTCTGGGCCAGAGTAGTGAGAATATGCACGCCCATGGCGACAGGCAGGGCAAGACGAATCTGATCCGGCCGATACCAGCGGATCGCGAGCAGAGCACCGATCAGGTACCCGAGGTAATTCCAGGTGGCAACGGATGCGCCTTCACTGGCGGTGAGCATGCCATCAGCCACCAGGTACGGCAGCAGCGGCGTGTAAATAAACCGTCCCAGAGAGTGCACCACCAGCAGAAGAACCGCACCGGCCAGCACAACCGACAGCAGTGATTTTGTGTCGGAAACAGGCCGATGCTCGTTCATTAATACTCCAGGACGGGTAATTCAGATACTCGGAAGAAGGGGTTACTTCACGTCAACTTTGGCCGGAGTAATGTACTCGATCCGGGGAGGTGCCGCCAGACAGCCAGCAGCCACCTTGCCGAAGGCTCTCATATGATCGCTTTTGCCGTGAGGGCCGAGGTGTTCCGCAGACTCCCATACTTCGAGGAACACCAGACGGTTCGGATCAGACAGGCTGGTGTGCAGTTCGTACTCCAGGCAGCCCGGCTCTTTCAGGGTGGCTTCAATACAGGGTTTGGCCGCTTCCAGCAGGGTTTCACGCTGGTCGGGTTTCACATTCAGAATCGCACGTACGTACAGCATTGGTTTTCCTCGTTATCGGGCCTTGTCAGGCGCTCTTGTTAAACAGCCCCAGTTTGGGCTGGTGTTATTTCAGCAATGCCAGAGGGTGGGCTACCGCGTTTCTGACCATCAACACTAGCCGGACCGGGCCTGGTTGTTCCGGGTCCACTCATAAATCCGGCGGTAAGCTTCAACCAGCTTGTCCGGGTTGTGAGGCGGCTGGATGATCGCTGCCACCTGGCCGTCCGGGTTCAGCAGCGTCAGATGACCGCTGTGATCGACCAGTCTGTTACCGGCACCATCGTCCCGGTGCACAAAAACGGCCCCGACACTTTTCGCCAGCTCTCTGAGAACATCCACATCGCCAGTCAGACCGTGAAAATCCTCTCCAAAGAAGCCCAGATAGTCTTTCAGGTGTTCAGGAGTATCCCGCTCCGGGTCTGCGCTTACCAGCAGATAATCCGGCTGAGGCAGAGTGGCGGGCAGCTTGCGATCGGTCTGGCTCAGAGCCGCCATGGTTGCCGGACAGATGTCCGGGCAGTGGGTGTAGCCGACAAATACAAACGTCCACCGCCCCTTGAGGTCGTCCCGGGTTACTACGTCGCCCTGCTCACTGGTAAGGGTGAACTCCGCCAGCGTCCGGGGTTCATCGTAAACGAAGGTATTCATGGCGCTGAGATCCGGCGCCGGCTGTAACTCCTGTGTCTGCCGGTTTACCTGCTGGTAGATCACCAGTGCAAAAATCAGGGCGACAATAATCAGTAACAGCACCAGCGTGCGGCGAACCGAGCCGATCATGAACTCTCCCGTCAGGGTTAACACAAATGACGGGTAGCCGCCGGGCGGCCAGTCCGTCAGAGATAGAAGTAATGGTCTGCCAGCAACACCACAAACAATGCCATCAGATAGGTGATGGAATATTTGAAGGTCGCCAGGGCCACCCGGCGGTCATCCCCCCGCAGCAACCGAACCGCATACTGTAGGAAGCGTAACCCAAGTGCCGTTGCTCCCGCCAGGTAGATCCAGCCTGACATTCCCGTTGCAAAGGGCAACAGGGTAACCGCCAACAGGATCAGGGTATACAGCAGGATATGCAACTCGGTGTAGCGGTTGCCGTGGGTGACCGGCAGCATGGGAATGCCCGCCTTGGCGTATTCTTCCTTGCGATGGATGGCCAGGGCCCAGAAGTGGGGCGGTGTCCATGCGAAGATGATCAACACCAGCAGCAGCGCATGACCATCGACCTGATTGGTCACCGCGGTCCAGCCCAGCAGCGGTGGCATGGCACCGGCAAGGCCCCCAATGACGATGTTCTGGGGAGTTGCCCGCTTGAGGAACAGAGTGTAGACCCCGGCGTACCCCACCAGCGAGGCCAGTGTCAGCCAGGCGGTCAGTGCATTGACCTGCCAGATCAGCACCAGCATGCCGGTCAGTGCCAGCAAAGCGGCAAACAGCAGGGCGTCGGTCTGGCTGACCCGGCCTGTAGCCACCGGGCGCCGGCGGGTTCGCGCCATCACCGTGTCGATCTTCTGGTCCACCACGTGGTTGACCACGGCGGCGGCACCGGCCAGAAAGGCTATGCCCAGGTTGCCGAATATGAGGATGGTCAGACTCGGCATTCCGGGCGTGGCAAGCAGCATCCCGATCACCGAGGTCAGGAGCATCAGCGCGACCACCTTGGGCTTGGTCAGCTCCAGAAAATCACGCCAGACAACCTGCCGTTGCTGGGCAGAACGTGCTGTAAGAACCTTGGCCTGGTCTGTCATGCGGGTACCTCCCGGTTTTGTGATAACGCCGGCTCTGCGACCGGCTGACGTGCGATTCCATGCACCTGCCACAAGATGTGGATTACCGTTAACAGCAGCCCGGCGCCCATGGCGTTATGGGCCACGGCAACCGATAGCGGAATATGAAGAGCGACGTTCGCCACCCCCAGTCCAACCTGCAGGAACAGCGCCGCTGCGGTCAGAATCACCATGGACCGGGCCGGGGAATGGCGGGTCTGGCGCCACAATGCCAGCAATAGCACGGTGAAGTAAACAAGTACGATCACCGCTCCCAGACGATGGGTTACATGGATGGCAACGCGCCCGTCAGCGGTAAGCTGGCCCCCGAGATAGTTGGGGCCAATAGTCTGCAGCAGATCGAAACCGTGGCGGAAATCCATCTTTTCCGGCCACCAGTGCC
>JAJUHY010000278.1 GCA_029265735.1 Marinobacter segnicrescens
ACAACTGGGACGTCATCGCAAAGGACTGCTGGGCCGCCTGTAACACAAAGCTCTGGAACGAGAGGTTGCTGATGGCCTCTGCATAGTCCACGTCCTGCAGCTGTGAGCGCAGATCTTTCGCATAGAGCGAGGAGTTTTCCAGGAACTTCCCGGTGGATTCCAGCTGATTCAGCCGGCCGCCCAGCTCGGTCTGGGTGCGCAGAATGGACTCCTGGGCGTTATCGAGATTAGCCAGGGAGTCACCGATCAGCTGATCATAGGTGGCCTGGGTGCTGATAAAGTTCGCCTGGGTAACCGCCGGCGTGTCGATGTCGCCGAAACGGGCACCGGATGTCTGCAGGGTTCCCGTTACACCGCTGGCATCTATACGCACGATTTTCTCGCCGGAGATCAGCTTGAGCTCACCGTTCTCTACCCTCGCCTCAACGCCCGCAAGGGAGTCATCCGTGGACTGGTTGATCAGCACGGCCAGGTCCGCCAGCTCTTCGGTACCGTCCAGCGTAAACGATGCTCCGTTGACCTGTACAACGTCCCCCGGGTTGGGGGCAAACGCGGTGATGGCCCCTGCCTCCGGTTCTTTGGGCAAGTTGTCCAGACCGTAGATCAGTTTTTCAATGGTGCGGAAGATGGACTGTTTCTCACTGGTATTAATTCTGAACTCATCACCATCTGTCGCTCCGGATACCTCAAACTGCATCCCGGCGTAACGAATGCTGGCTCCGCTGACATACTCGCCGGTATTCAGTACGGGACCAGTGGGATCATTCCGGTCGCGGATATCGTAGCGCAGGCCCGACGGCTGGGTGGCATCCTGCTCAATGGTGACCAGGTAATCCGTGGGTGATGCCGCCGCTACCGCGTCCGGGTCCAGCACCAGCCCGGTACTGATGCGGGCACCCGAAGTCACTCCGGGGGCGACTTCCGTAAAGAAGGTGGGGCCACCGGCAGGCACGTTCACGAACAGGTCTTTACCGTGGTCACTGATGGCCACATTCACACCATCATCAATTTCCAGGAACCGCTGACCTTCATCGCCCTGGTAAACCCAGTCGCCGTTGATGTTCTGGGCAAAGGCCGGGCTCTCCCCCTGGAAGCCGCTGAAAATGTAGGAACCTGCGCTGTCCTGGGTGTTTGCCTGAGCCGACAGCTGCTGTAAGCGCTGCTTCAGCTCGGCGGAGATTGATTGCCGGTCATTGGCGGTCAACGAGCCGTTCCCGGCCTGCACCGTCAGCTCCCGCACCCGGTGCAGGATGTCGACCATACTGGACAGTGTGCTCTCTTCCAGTTGCAGGCGGTTCTCCGCCAGATCGACGTTACGCTGATAGGTTTCGATGCGCCCGACTTCCTGATCAAGTTTGAGAATGCGGGCAGCCGCAACCGGATCGTCAGACGGACGATTAACCCGCTTGCCGGTGGAGATCTGCTCCTGGGTCTGGTTCAGGTTGACGTTCAGGTCCTGCAGGCGGTTAATGCCGCCGCTGAAGATCTGCTGGGAGGAAATTCTAATCATGATGCTTCACCTCAACCTGACCTATCGAAACGTACCGAGCAGCGTGTCAAACAGTTCCTGGGCAACCCCCATAACCCTGGCCGAGGCGTTATAGGCGGCCTGATACTGAATCAGTTTGCCGGCCTCTTCATCCAGGTTGACGCCGGATACGCTCTCACGCTGGTTTACGGACTGCTCCAGCAGAATCCTTCCGGACTCACTGTCCAGTTTTGCCTGCCGGGTTTGCACGCCGATTCGCTCCACCAGGCCTGCATAGCCCTCGGTGAAACTCTGACTGCCATTGTTCATGGTGTTCCGGGTAGCGAGCCCCGCCAGCAATTCCGCATTACGGTTATCGGCGGTGCCATCGGTGTTGTAGCCGATGGTAAAGCTGTCCCCGGCCTTCGGGTTGCCGCTGATTTCAAACTGGAAACCCCGATAGTCCGGATCAGCCGGGTTTTCCGTAAAGAGCTTGTTGCTGATGCCCGACTGGTAGGTGCCGATCTGCAGGACCGTGCTGGGGTTGGCCGCGTCGCGGATTTCATACTGGGTGTCGCTGGTGAAGTAGATCTCCAGCTCCGGTGACAGCTGACCCTTGGTAGTGAATCCTGCCAGCGGCGCATTCGTCAGCGGGTTGCGGACGTCAAACATCAGGCCCTGGTTGATCTTGCCGTTGCCGGTGTTACCGCTGTCGGCTTCTGCGCGCACCGGACTGGCAAAGGCCAGATCTTCCTCGCGCTTGACCATCAGCTCAATGTTGGCGGCTTCCATCCCGGTAGGCTGAATCTTGAACCGGTCGCCTTTACTGAAGGAGCCGGACTCCACAAAAATATTGAATCCCGGCATGGTGATCTCAGCCGGCAGTTCATCAGGCAGACGGCCCTGATTGACGACCTTTCCGGTTTGCTCATCGATCAGCTCGTAACTACGGCCATTTTCTTCGGTAAACTGCAACACCCAGGAGCCCGCCGGCAACCGCGATGAATCCGTAATATCCACCCCCACAACGGAGTTCGCGGGAGGCAAGTTGTCGGTGCTCGCCACCACCCGGGCCAGCTGCTTGTCCCGGCTGTTGACCTCACTGAAGAAGAGTCCGCCCAGATCCCCTTCCAGATTCATGCCGATCTGGTGCTGATGGTTGACGGTTTCCTGCAGGGCGATGGCCACCCGGCCAAGCTCGTGAAAAGCCGGGGCCAGACCTTCTGTCTCAAACCGGCGGAGCCCGCCGAGCTTGCCGCCGGTGATCTGGTTATCAATGACCCGCGTGACGTTGCCGTGGGTCAGGGTAAATTCAAGACGGGTGGGATCGTCGGCACTACGCTGAGTGCCCAGGCGGGATGCATCGGCACCAACCACCAGTGCCTGCCCGTTGGCCAGGGACACGTTGACCTGGCCGCCACCGCCGGGGCTTGTGCGCACGTGGACGATTTCAGACAGCTTGCGAATGGCCTCATCCCGCTGGTCCAGAAGATCATTGGGCAGGCGTCCCTGGGCGACGCCCGGCGACTCTGAAATGGCCAGGTTAAGTGCTGCAATGTTATTGAGCAGGGTATTGGCATCGGCGACATGTTCCGTCTGCTGGGTCTTGACCAGATCCCGCTGCTGAACGAGTTCCGCATGCAACGCCTGAAAGCGGTTAACCACGCTCTGGGCCTCGCTCAGCACCAACTGGCGCTGAGGCAGTGAGCCCGGATCTTCGGCGGCATTCTGCATCGCGGCGAAAAAGTTATTCAGTGTCTGCGACAGGCCCGTGGCCGTACTGCCAAGCAGGTCGTCCAGCCGGGACAGCTCCGTACGCAGTGCCTCCTGCTCGTTATAAAGCGAGCTGTCTGAACGCACCTGATCAGACAGATACTGGTCCGCCAGCCGACGGATATTGGCCACATCAACGCCCATACCCACTGAGCCGTTGGAGGTGTAGCGGCTGGGGCCGGACTCGAACACCACTTCCT
>JAJUHY010000235.1 GCA_029265735.1 Marinobacter segnicrescens
GATCTGGGTTGATAGGTTCTGGACAAACGCCGTGCCGCTGCCATTCTGGAATTTTCTGAAGGTCTGGTTGATCAGCTCGCCTGGCGAAAACTGGTTAGCCAGCTGGTCGACGGTTTGTTCCATATCCCGGCGCACTTCGTCCGCTTCACGCTGAAGCTGGTCCGGGCTTTTTTCCATGTCTGATCGAATCTGGTCTTTGGTCGTATTCATGACGTTGCTCCCTTCACTGAATCCCGGTCTTTGCGAAGCTCTTCCATGGTCCGTTCGGGTCGCAGGTTGGCCGGCTCGAGTTTCTTCTTGCCCGCCTGCACCATAATCAGCCCGATAACCGTAACGACGACGCCAACAATAAGCGCTGCAAGCCAAGGCTCCATCACCTCGGCAAGCCCCAGAGTTGCTGCGGCCAGTAAAAAGATGAAGCCCGAATTCAGTACGACCGCACCGCTGATCAGGCTGGTAATACCTTTCTTGGTTCCTTTGACAGCGTAGTTAACCTCTGAAGCGGCCAGTGCAAGTTCCTTCCGCAACAGGGTCGCCAGATCATCAAAGAGATGTCTGGCCAGGCCAAACGCACTTGTTGAGTCGTGACCGTTGGTGGTCGGTGCTGTTGTGGTGGTGTCCGCAGACGGCTCCGGAGTCGGGCGGGGCCCGGTGTAATCTTGTGCTGAAGTAGCCATGGTGCCTCCTCACATTTAAGGCAGGCGCTGCTGCCGTAACGGTTGCTGTGCTCGTTAATGGCTCTGCCCGGAATTGCTGGCCGATGCTTTCAGAAAACGACTCAGTAAGAGGCCTACGCCAACGCCGCCCAGAATGAACAGGGTCGGATTCTGACGGGCAAAGCGGGACACTTCCTGCACCAGGTCATCGGTATCACTTTGTTCCAAGCGCTGCGCCACGCCTGCAATACCAGACGCGAGGGATGAGGTGGTACGTGAGAGTGATGACTGTCCACTTTCGTCAAGAGACTCCGCTGCTTTCTCCAGGGCTTTGGCACTGTCGCTCACAGCCCGCGCAGCGGTACTGCGCTGACGCTCTGCCTCAGATGTCAGACGTTCTTTCGCGGCCTCCCGGGTCTCATCGATAATGTCGCTGTTGGAATGGGTTCGATTGGAATTCCCGGCTGAGCCATTGCGGGAAAAATCGGGATCCAGTGTTGCCATAACCTCCTCCTATGCCCCGTTGTGGCCGAGGATGAACTTTAGTGAGTGTGGTATGACCGAAGCATCATCCGTACCAGCCGCCTTCCAATCCTCTGATTGCTGGCTTTGAGTCGCGCTGAGACCCACGTCTGTACGCTCCCGACGTCCTATGGGGCAGGAAAACCGGTAAAATTTTCATTCTGACGGGAAATCTTGCCCGCTTCTGGCTTCGGGGTTGACCGTAAGCTCGAGCTCAGCCTGATGAAATATCCGTAACGAAATGGCCGGTACGGTCGTTTCCTCCTATTTTCAGTCGAGGAGGGCGACACAATGATGGATAGACTGGCAGCAACCCTGAAGCTCCGTACCGACACCACAATCTTCTTCTGGTCGGCCGGAATCATGATTGTGTTTCTGATAGCGCTGCTGGTCGCACCGGGTCCGATCGGTGACGCCTTTGGCCGCGGCAGAGAGTGGGTGGTTACCAACCTGGGGTGGTTCTTTATTCTGGGCGTCACCAGTTGGGTCGCCTTTCTGTTATGGGCAGCGTTGAGTCGGCATGGGTCGATACGGCTGGGTGGGAATGACGCTCGCCCCGACTACGGCAATATTTCCTGGTTTACCATGCTGTTTGCCGGGGGTATCGGCACCGTACTGATGTTCTGGGGGGTCGCAGAGCCCATCTCACACTTTTCCAATCCACCCCGGCCGGATGTTGAACCGTTTTCGGTTGAGGCCGCTGACGATGCCATGGGCTTTGCGATCTATCACCTCGGGCTTCACACCTGGGCGATCTTTACCTTGCCGGGGCTGGCGTTCGCCTATTTCATTTATCGGTATGATCTGCCCATGCGGTTTAGCTCGGTCTTTTATCCGCTGATCGGCGACCGGATTTATGGCCCCCTGGGAAAGACCCTGGATATCTTCGCGATACTTGGGACCCTGTTTGGGGTGGCGGTTTCCATTGGCCTCGGTACGCAACAGATTAATGCGGGGCTCAGTGAACTGTTCGGGCTGCCGAATGATGTGACCACCAAGGTCGTTATTATTGTGGTGCTTACAACGGTTGCGGTCAGCTCAATCGTGGCAGGGCTGGATAAAGGTATAAAGCTGCTATCGAACGTCAATATCGCTATGGCAGTCGGTCTGATGCTGTTTGTACTGTTCGCTGGCTCGACAGTGTTTCTGCTACGGGCCATCGTTGAGACCTTCGGCATCTATATCACCAACCTGCTGCCCATGGCGTTCTGGAACGATGCCCTGGCGCAATATACCCATCAGGAAGGGGGGTGGGGCTGGCAGGGGAGCTGGACTGTTTTTTACTGGGCCTGGACCGTCACCTGGTCACCCTTCATCGGAATATTCGTTGCCCGGATCTCGCGAGGTCGTACGATTCGAGAGTTCGTGCTTGGGGTGCTGTTCGCACCCTCCATCTTCACACTGGTTTGGTTTGCGATCTATGGCTGGTCGGCCATGACGATTGATGGCATCGGCGAAGAAGCCCGCGCTGCCATGGGTGCTGATGCAGGCTCTCTGTCGGCCGCAGTCGCCGAGAGCATTCCGCTGGCGATGTTTGCCTTCTTCGAAAACTTCCCGTTAGCCAACATTATTAAAGGACTAGCCATTATTATTGTGGCAATTTTCTTTGCGACCTCGTCGGATTCGGCCTCGCTGGTAGTGGATATGCTCTGTACCGGCACCGCAGACCCTGGCCCCTGGCATCAGCGGGTGTTCTGGGGTGTTTCTGAGGGCATGCTCGCCGTAATGCTGATTGTGCTGGCAGGAGACGCGGGCCTGACGGCCCTGCAAGAAGTGATCACCGTGGTTGGCCTGCCCATGTTCATCCTGGTGTTCTGCATGATGTTCGCACTGATTCGAGGTTTCGCCTCGGAACGAATACGGGATGTGTCGATCGGGCGCCGGCCGGATATTGAGGAGCTATAGTTCGCTGTCCGGGCATCGCAGCTTGTCAGCCCATTAAAAAAACCCCGCCGTGGCGGGGTTTTTAGTCAATCTGATCCAATCAGGCCTTCAGTGCCTTGATCTTGGTGCTCAGACGGCTCTTATGGCGAGCAACCTTGTTTTTCGGGAAGATACCCTTGTTGACCATGCTGTCCATGACCGGCTGGGCTTCCTGGAAGGCCTTCTGGGCTTCTTCGTAATTGCCCGCGTCAATTTTGGCCTGAACCTTTTTCATATACGTACGCGCCATGGACCGCAGGCTGGCGTTATGTTTACGATTCTTCTCATTCTGACGAGCGCGCTTCTTGGATTGCGGGGTATTTGCCACCGTGTAACTCCTGAAAAATCTGTGTGAAATCTGAATTCGCTAAGAGCGCCTTCGCGGAAGCCGCCCCGACAATGTAACCGCGCCCACTGCATTCGACGCGTCAAAATAAATGACGCGGAATCATGCCCTCACACGCCGCTGATGTCAAGGGGTGAACCTGTCTCCCAGCGCGCGGAATCCCTGTGATAAACTCCGGCCACCATCACGTCAGGAAACGGTCTGAATGAGTCAGTCGGCACCTCCGGAAGCCTCGCAACACCCTCCCAAAGCACCGGGCCTGCTGCGCTCCTCCGGGGTGGTAGGAATCATGACCATGTTATCCCGGGTGCTCGGGCTGGTGCGGGACATGGTTATCGCCCGCTATTTCGGAGCCGGCGCGGGGGCTGATGCGTTTTTTGTTGCGTTCAAGATTCCCAACTTCCTGCGACGCCTGTTTGCCGAGGGCGCGTTCTCCCAGGCGTTCGTACCGGTGCTGTCGTCTTATCGCCAACAGAGCGATATCACCGAGGTCCGGCGACTGATCAACGCGGTGGCGGGATCATTGGGACTGGTGCTGCTGGCCATCACTTTGATTGCGATGGCCGGCTCCCCGGTGCTGACGGCGGTGTTTGCGCCGGGGTTTACAGATGAC
>JAJUHY010000109.1 GCA_029265735.1 Marinobacter segnicrescens
ATGACCGTCTTACGGACGGCGATCTGGTACGAGACGCCCGCCTCCTGATGGCAGACCATCCCAGCTTGCAGGCAATGCTGAAAATCAACAAGGGCGCCCGGGAAAACTGGCGATTCTCCCACGACCCGGACCTTATTCTCTGGCTTGAGAGCCAATTGTTAACGGACGACGGATTGCGATGGGTACGGCTGTTCCCCGAGCGCAGCGAGACCCGTTCCTGGCTGGTACCCAGCGCAGAACATCCAGCCCGTCTGCTGGTGCTGACCCGGCCTGCCGACAGCACCGTCCAGTATCTTGTCGCTGTGCTGGATCTGGAAACAATGATCCTTAATGAACTGCCCGTGACTCAGGACGGCGCAGGCCTTCAGGTCTCCGGACCTCAGGGCTTTATCGGTTCTTTTGGTGGGCCGGCGTCACCGGACAACGAGATCGTTGTAGCTACCAGGTCCTTCCAGCTGGGCCAGAACGGCAATTCGATCACGCTTTCTGCCACTGATACGTCGGGGCTTATGGGACTGCTCCCTTCCGGAATACTGTTGCTGGGACTGATTCTCGCCTTCGTGACCATGCATGAGCGCACGATCATGAAAGAAACCCAATTCCACAACAAGGATCTTGCAGTGGAAGCCCAGCGGCTGCGGACACTGGTAGACCGAAATCCAGACCCGGTTTTTGTGATTGACCGGGAACGCCGGTTCCAGCGCCTCAACGCCGCTACTGCTGAAATTCTGGGCATGGGGGCAGGGCGCCTCACCGGCATGGACCTGAGAGAGCTGATCAACGAAACTACCGTACCGCTGGACGACCTGATCAAACTGGAGCATGCCCTGAGCCAGGCTCTGAGCGGGCTTACCCCAGCCAGTATCGTGCTCACTTTCCAGATGTTTGGCCGAGAGCCCCGTCGTTTCAGCCTCTTGTTCATTCCAATACTGACCCAGAACGAGACCGACGGTGTCTTTGGTATGGCCAGGGAAGAGCCCCTCCTGCGCCCGGCAGATCCGACCGTCAGGGGCCAGACTTCTGGCGCTTCGTAAGCTTATAATTGTCTCCCGGTAATATCTGACTGAGGAGAATCTGTAGATGACCGTGATTCGGTTGTGGGACCTGCCCGTACGTCTGTTCCATTGGCTGTTGGTGGTGGCGGTAATAGGTGCCGTCGCCACCATCAAGGCGGGGGGAGAGTGGATGGCCTGGCATGAGCGGTTCGGGCTGGCCGTTCTGGCACTGCTGACCTTCCGTGTGTTGTGGGGATTTGTCGGATCGCGGTACGCCCGTTTTACTTCCTTTCTGCCGGGCCCCGGTGCCGTACGGGACTACGTGCGTGGACAATGGCGGGGCATCGGTCATAACCCTCTGGGGGCTTTATCGGTACTGGCGCTTCTGGGACTGTTCGGCTTCCAGGCCGTATCCGGTCTGTTCGCCACCGATGAGATCGCCTACAACGGCCCGCTGCGGAGCCTCGTATCTTCAGACTGGAGTGACACCCTGAGCAGCTGGCACCGTCGTACGGAGTGGTATCTCTATGGACTGGTGGCGCTCCATGTTGCTGCGATCGTGTTCTACCGGCTGGTACGCAAGGAAGATCTGGTCCGGCCCATGATCACCGGTAAGAAATCCGTAGTGCCAGAGCTGGCAGTCATTGAAAAGAGCAAAAATAAATCCGCTGGCGGGAAAGCGAGCAGGGCAGCAGCGTTTGTGGTCGCGGTTGTCATCACCGGCGGGGTTGTCTGGGCAGCCAGCGGAGGCATGATTACACCCCCGCCAGCTCCTGCAGCACCAGCCTACGATCTTGGCTGGTGACGCTACGGCTTACTTGGCGCGGAAGTCGTCGTGGCACGCCTTACAGGTCTGGCCTACTCTGGCAAACTGCTGGGCCAGGGCCTTCTGGTCACCAGTCACGGCGACTTCCTGGAGCTTGTTAGCCTCCATGACAAAATTTACGCCCACTTCCCGGGCTTTTTCCGGCTGCGTGAAGAACTCCGGCTTCAGGCGTGTGTTTTCTGCCTTATCCATGGCTGACTCCGGGCTGTAAAGCGCACTCATTCCTGAGTTGGCCGCTGCGGCAATCGCGTTCGCAGCCGCCATCATCTGGCGAGCGTCAAACGGAACACTGCCGTCCACGGTCTGGGCCTTGATCTTGCCCATGTTCCAGGAAATAAACTGGTAGGTCGCCTTCCGCGTTTCGATCTGGTCTTCAACTGTCATCTGTGCAGCCACTGGCATCGCCAGGGCACCGGCGACCAGGCCGGCAGCCAGGATTCTGGCTAGTTTCATAGGTTGTTCCTCTCATCAGGTGGGATGTCTGGTTATGAGCTTTAGCAGTAACCAGACGGTGCTTAGTACGACTAGAAATAGCTGGCTAATCTTACGGTATGAAGAATTAACGCGCAAAGCCCCGTGATTTCATTGAAGAAGGCACCTAAGCAGGAATATTACCGATGTCGCTGAGAGCAGGTGCGGTAGTGTTTTTCTGAACCCTGGGGCGCCAGGGATGGCGCGACGGAGCCCTACAGGGACGTACTTGCGAGGCGTGTTCAGAAAAACACTACCGCACCTGCTCGCACCCCGGACTCAACAGGCTAGGTCCACGGGGACATGGACGCTTGTTGCAACTTGCTACACTCGTGGTAATATGGTTCAGGCCCGTTAAGAGAGGAGGTTTGCCATGACAACGCCAGTAAGACTCGAAAAGAATCTGGTGCGTCACGCCGCGGCAGAAGCCCAGATCCAACGCCGCTCCACACCCAAGCAGATCGAATTCTGGGCTGAAATCGGACGCACTATTGCTGGTGAAGTGAGTGCTGAGGACCTTATCGCCATCACCCAGGGCGTCCGTCGGGTCAAAGTTGAACCGGTACACCCGGAACCCGTCTCCAGCGATGACCTCTGGGCAGAAGTAGAGGCCGACCGGGAAACCGGCGCACTATCCCAGCATATTGCCAGCGGCCGAATCGTTTATCAGGCATCCGAGCGTCGCCCCGGCTACCTTGAAGCCATCTATCCGGACGGTCAGAAAATAACCGGTCAGTTCCGCAACGGCCGCTTCGAGCCCCTGAGCGGACAGGACCATGCAGCCTGAGCTATGGCTGCTCGTTGGTGGTAATGGTGCAGGTAAATCAACGTTTTACGAACGATACCTGAAGCCGAAGAACATACCGCTGATTAATGCTGACAACATCGCCAGAACCCTCTGGCCCGATGAGCCGGAAGCGCATAGTTACGAAGCTGCCCTGGTGGCGGAAAAGGAACGCTTCAGGTTAGTGAGTGAAGGGCAGACCTTCTGCTTCGAAACCGTCTACTCCCATCCCTCCAAAATCGACTTTGTCGCCACCGCCCGTGCGGCCGGTTACCGCATTTACATCTTCTATTTTCACCTTGGTGATACCGGACTTCATAACGCCCGGGTCGCCTCAAGGGTCCAGGCCGGTGGTCATAACGTACCCGAAAACAAAGTGAACAGCCGGGTACCCAGAACGTTCGCCAATGTGCGGGACTCCGTCGGGCTGGCTGACGAACTGCATCTGGTGGACAACTCCAGCCTGGTCAGCCCCTACGTCAGAATTGCCTGCTGGCGGGACGGTGTCTGGGAAACCTTTGTCAATGACGTACCGGAATGGGCGCGCCGGATTATGGGCTGACCGGCCGTAAAAAGAGGCAAGGCCGGAGCCTTGCCAATGTCTCTTCCCGGACAGCGCTAGTGTTTTGGCGTCTCTGCTTCCAGCGTTGATTTCAACTGGCGCAGATTATGGTTGAGCACCGCATTTTCGAGAGTGGACATATACTCGCCTATGATCTGGCTGGGCCGGTCGGGCGGGCTGAAATTGAATGACACCGACACTTCTGTGCTTTCACCGCTGCCTTTCGTTCCATCCTTTTGATCAGCGGCGTTCCCGGTGGCAGCGCTCTGCTGAGCGTGAGCGGGCTGGAAGAATACCGTTCCCCAGGTTTGCAGGTCAGATCCTTCCAGTGAGCGCCAGGCCAGCAGCTTGCCGGGCTGGTCATCCACCGTTTCAGAGTCCCATTCAACAGTGCCCCCGCCGGGGATCCTGGCGACCCAGTGGGAGACATTGCCCTCCATGGGCTCGACCCGTTCAATAAAGCTCATTACCTTCGGCAGGTTCCCGAAATCCTTCCAGAACTGGTAAACTTCCTCCGGCGAACGGTGGATGGTTATGTTTCCAGTAAGGTTGATATCGGACCCGGCCCGGCGGCTGGTCCCCGGGTGCCGGCTTTGCCGGGATTTCACCCCCGCAAACGCCAGGCCGGCAAGGCCAGCCCCTGCGGCGGCCAGCAGCCAGGACGCGCCCCCCGACTTGTGGTGGCCGGAAGCGAATCCGCGTTGGCTGCCAAGGTGATGGCCGCCCTTGAGGTTATGCCCACCGGTCAGCTTGTGGTGCCCCAGCAGGCCGCTGCTCCGTTGATGATGCGGCAGCGATAACCGGGTATGGTTCTTCAGGCACCAGGTCGTACCGGCCAGTAAGACGGCCATGCCCAACAGTCCGCCGGATGCTTTTCCGGCCGAGGGTTTCGTGTGTCGATTAATCCGCTTCATTGCGCAACCTCCTGTGCTGGTACTGGGGTTTTTAAACAGGTCATCAGACGCCGGCTTTCAGCGTAACCAGGGAATTCACCCACTGGGATATGGTTTCCTCATGAACCCGCTCCTGGGCCACCGGTTTGCTGAACCTGGCTGAGATATCGCTCAGACCCATCGCCAGGCAGAGTTCCTGCAGGTTTTCCCAGGCAACGTTGTCTGCCAGTTCGGCGATCTGGATGGCCTCCAGGCACTGCAGAATTGTCGTACGGGGTTCAGTAAGTACTTTGGGCAGCCCCATGGACGCCAGTGCGGTCACATCGGCATCGGGGGTCATGGCGGTGGGGTCCGCGCCAATGCCCTTGATCACATCGACCAGCAACAGCACATGTTCGTGTTCTTCATCGCGGATAGCCTTGAGCTTGTCGATGGAGACCACCTGCTCCGTCTCCTTGTCCATGCCCGCCTCGCACTTCTTGATCAGGGCGTCGTAAAGGCGGGTACCGGCACGTTCAAAGGCAAGTCGCTGGCCCAGCTTGTTAATGAGAACTTCCGGGCTGTGGCCTTTGAGTTTCTCCTTGCCGGTAGTAAAGGCACCTTTGAGCGATGACGGTGGCGGCACACTGCCTACCGTTCCTGCTTCTTCGATGGCACGTTTGTTAAAGTCGACGATATATTCCCGTGGTGTCTCCGGCAGATGGGTCAGGGTTTCCGCGCCTTCGATCATGGCTTTGGCGCGGTCCGGCGCTGAGTCCATGCCTGTCACATTGGGACCAACCTTGTTAGCAGGTTTCATAGCTTGCTCCTCAGACTCAGGTGGTTTTACGGTTAAGTTCAGTACCAGGCGTCCACACATAACCCTCGGTGACCGAACTGGTAGGGGAGCCCTCTGAATTCATGTGCTGGCGGTATTCAAGCGACTTGGGGCCTTCCATCGGTTTGTCGACGAACTTGCTGCCATCGGTACGCAGATCGATCTCTGCTTCCAGCGTTTTGCGGACAAATTCACGCTGACTCTCGAAGGGAATGGGCGTCGGCATCTGTTCGGGCAATATCTCCGCCGGGTCCCGGTCCTCATATTTCTGAAACAGGTTACGGACCAGGTGGAGGTGGCCCAGCTCGTAGTCCAGGAAGCGTTCCCAAATGGCGCGGATACGGGGGTTGGGCTCGCTTTCCACGAAGCTGTAGTAGTTGTAGACCTCGTTGGCTTCATAAAGCAGCCATTTCTCCAGCAAGGTTTCATCGGGGTCAATAATGGAGCCGTACTGGGTCACGTGCTGTTCCTCAATCGAGGCAATTTCCGCGTACAGCAGGCGGGCGACCGGGTCAGAGAAGGTGGGCCCGATGGTCATGTAGTAATCCCGGGTCTGATACTCGCCGGACATCACCGTCAATGCGTTCATCTTGCTGATGGCACTGGCGCGCGTCCGGTCATAGTGATCCCGAAGGTCATCGTGGGGGTGACGGTGCTCCTCGAAGGTGATCCGGCCGGGGACCACGTCGGTATAGCTTTGCAGGATATTGTTGGCGTCCTTGCCTTCTACCCGGTCGAGCAGGGCAGAATAGCGATACATATGGTCGAAATCTTCCAGCAGGCCAAACCGGTACACCTGCGCCAGGTAGGGGTCCGGCTCCTGCTGGGCGATGGCGGCGGTCACCTCGATGGCCACCTGCTCATAGGCAATGGTGGTCTCCAGCGGCGAGTGATCCGACGACAGCAGCCAGTTGATCATGGTCTGCTGGTGGTGTTCCACCCGGCGCACGGAGGCCAGCGCTTCCCGCAGTGGGCCGTTGAACTGGCTGCAGTGGTGCTGAAAACGGTTGGCCTGCTGTTCCAGGCCGTTCGCCAGAATCACTCTCACCCGGGTAAAGGCGTCATCCTCCAGCTTGTTCAGCGGTGGCTGCACCAGCTCCCGGATGGTGAATCTCTGCTTATCCAGTGGCGTGCCCTCGTCTTTCAGAAGATTGATGCTCATGCGATTTCCCCTGTGGATCGATTGGATGAATGTGGGTCGGAGCCGGGCAGGTAGGGCATCTGCCGGGGGTCGAGCCCCGGTTTGAGGACGAC
>JAJUHY010000141.1 GCA_029265735.1 Marinobacter segnicrescens
ACCGACACTCGCAAGACCACGGCCCTGATCATTCTGGACGGCTGGGGCCACCGTGACCCTGCCGACGACAACGCTATCAGCCTGGCCAGCACCCCTTTCTGGGATAAAGCCTGGGCAGAACAGCCCAAAACCCTGATCAATACCTCGGGCATGTTTGTTGGTCTGCCCAAAGGCCAGATGGGCAACTCTGAAGTTGGCCATATGAACCTGGGTGCAGGACGGGTGGTTTACCAGAGCCTCACACGGATCGACAAGGATCTGGAAGACGGCACCTTTAACGACAACCCCACCCTGGTTGCTGCCATCGACAAGGCCGTAGCCAACGACGGCGCCGTTCACCTGCTGGGCCTACTGTCACCGGGCGGTGTTCACGCCCATGAGAATCACATTCTGGCAGCGGCGGAGATGGCCGCTCGTCGCGGTGCCCGCCGGGTTTATATCCACGCTTTCCTGGACGGCCGCGATATGCCGCCCCGCAGCGCTCGCCCTTCCCTTGAAAAAGCCGCTGCCAAAATGAAGTCCCTCGGCGTCGGCCGGGTCGCGTCTATTGTGGGCCGTTATTTCGCCATGGACCGCGACAACCGCTGGGACCGGGTCGAGCAGGCCTATAACCTGCTGACTCTGGGTGAAGCCGAGTTCACCGTCGCAGATCCGCTGACCGCCATTGACGAAGCCTATGAGCGGGATGAGAACGACGAGTTCGTGAAGGCAACCCGCGTTCAGGCTGATAATGAGGCGGACGCCATCATCAACGACGGCGATACCGTGCTGTTCATGAACTTCCGCGCCGACCGCGCCCGGGAACTGACCCGCGCCTTTATTGAGGACGACTTTGACGGCTTCGAGCGCCGCAAGCGCCCGGAGCTCGCGGACTTTGTCATGCTCACGGAGTACGCAGCCGACATCAAAACCTCCTGCGCTTACCCGCCGGAGCAGTTGGCGAACGGTCTGGGAGAGTACATTTCCAATCTGGGCATGACCCAGCTGCGCATCGCTGAAACCGAGAAGTACGCTCACGTAACTTTCTTCTTCAACGGTGGCCTGGAAACGCCTTTCAAGGGCGAAGACCGGATTCTGGTGCCGTCACCTCAGGTGGCAACCTATGACCTGCAGCCGGAAATGAGCGCTCCCGAAGTGACCGACAAGCTGGTGGAAGCGATCAAAAGCGGCAAGTACGATCTGGTGATCTGCAACTACGCCAACGGCGACATGGTAGGCCATACCGGCAAGCTGGACGCTGCCATCAAAGCAGCGGAATGTGTAGACACCTGCGTTGCACGCATCGCTGAAGCACTGGCTGAGGTGGGCGGCGAAGCCCTGGTCACCGCTGATCACGGCAACCTGGAGCAGATGACGGATCCGACCTCTGGTCAGGTCCACACCGCCCATACGGTTGGCCCGGTACCCATGATCTATGTCGGTAACCGCCAGCTGACCCTGAAGGACGGCGGCTCCCTAAGCGACATTGCCCCCTCGCTGCTGACCCTGATGGGGCTGGAACAGCCGGCGGAAATGACCGGCCGCAGTCTCGTCGAGCTCGGTTAAAGCTGACACCCAGTGATGGTCAGGACCATCGTCCGATCACAAGCAAGCGCCGCCGGCCTGGTCCGGCTGGCGCTTTTTGCGCTTTTGGCGCTTTTAATTCCTCTGGTTGCCAGCAATGATGCCCGGGCTCAGGAGCAGGTAACGCCCGCTCAGGTTGAGGCTCTCAAGAAGGAAATCGCCCGCATCGACAAGTGGCTGTCCTCCGCCGAAAAAGACCGCTCGAAACTGGAGCAGACCCTGGCCCGGACCGACAGAGAGATCAGCCGTCTGACCCGGGAACGCCGGGAATTGCAGGCCCAGCGCCAGCAACAGGCGGAAGAACTGAAACAGATTCAGGTCCGGGAAACAGAGCTGGAGCAGAGCCTCCGCCAGCAGCGCACAGCCCTGAAACACCAGCTTCGCAATGCCTGGATGGAGGGTCAGGCCCCGGCCCTCAAGATTCTGTTAAATGAAGCCAATCCCCAGGACATCGCCCGCACCATGACCTATTACGAGTATCTGAGTGGCGACAACCTGGAGCGCCTGGATACTTTCCATCAGACCCTGTCCGAACTTCAGACAACCCGCCAGCGCAAGCTGGAATCCCAGGCGGAAATTGTTCGCCTGGAAGAAGCCGTAAGTGAGCGCCAGCAGGCGCTGGAAACGGAAAAGGCAGCCCGGAAGAAGACACTGGCCAGCCTGGAGAAGGAAATTGCCGGACGACGCAGCGAGCGCAGCGGCCTGGAAGCGGATCAGCAGCGGCTGGAAAAACTCCTGAAGGAAGTGGAAGCCGCGCTTGCCGATATCCGGGCCCCCGCCGACTCTGGCCCGATCAGCAAACGTCGAGGCCAGCTGGAGTGGCCGGCTGAGGGACGGCTCGCTGCTGCCTTCGGCGGTGCCATGGCCCAGGGCCATCTGCGGCGCAACGGCATTCTCGTCAATACCGCCGAAGAAGCCGAGGTAAAGGCCGTGCATTATGGCCGCGTGGTATTCGCCAACTGGCTGCGAGGTTTCGGCATGATGACGATTATCGACCACGGCGGCGGTTACATGACCCTGTCTGGTCACAGCTCGAGCCTGCTGACCAGTCCCGGCGACTGGGTACAAGCCGGCGAAACCATCGCGCTCGCGGGCCGGACCGGCGGCACCAACGACCCTGCGGTGTATTTTGAACTTCGTCACAACGGCAAGCCACAGAACCCGGCAAGCTGGCTGAAACGCCGCTAAAACAACCACCATGAGCGCCACTCGCAGGCTGACAAACGCTGCTCATAACGCCATACTGACCGGCGTGATCCAACCCCCCGGGCTGGGCGGCAGTAGATGGCATTGACTACAGGAACGCGGAATGAAAAGGGTTATCCAGGCTCATAAAAATACACTTGTCGGCTTGCTGGTCGCTTCCTGTCTGGGTAGTGGCTTCGCGACTGCCCAGGACGCTCCTCATGGGGCAAACCCGGCGCCGGCGGAACTGCCCCCGGTGGAAACTGCCCTGCCCCTGGATGACCTGCGCAAGTTCACCGAAGTGTTCAGCCGCATCAAGGAAGCCTATGTGGAAGAGGTTTCTGACAAGGTGCTGCTGGAGAACGCCATCAAAGGCATGCTGGCAGGCCTGGACCCCCATTCGGCCTATCTGGAGCCCATGGAATACGAAGCCCTGGAAGAAAGCACCAGTGGCGAGTTCGGTGGCCTCGGCATGGAAGTGGGCATGGAAGATGGCTTTGTGAAGGTAATCGCACCCATTGATGACACCCCAGCTCAGCGGGCTGGCGTACAGGCCGGCGACCTGATCATCAAGCTGGGTGATGAGCCGGTCAAGGGCATGACCCTGCAGGACGCGGTCACCCGCATGCGCGGCAAGCCCGGCACCACCCTGACCCTGACCATTATGCGCAACGGTGAAAGCGCCCCCATTGAAATCGAGGTAGAGCGGGCGATCATCAAGGTCACCAGCATCAAGTCCCGCATGCTGGAACCCGGCTATGGCTACGTGCGGATCACCCAGTTCCAGGAAGAAACCGGCGGCCAGTTTGTGTCGGCCATCCGCAAGCTGATCGAAGAAAACGGCAGTGATCTGGACGGCCTGATTATCGACGTTCGCAACAACCCCGGCGGTATTCTCCAGGCCGCGGTAGAAACCTCAGACGCGCTGCTGGACGACGGTCTGATCGTCTATACCGAAGGCCGCATCCAGAGCTCACGCCTGCGCTTTAACGCCAAGGCCGGAGACGTCGCCAACGGCTCACCGATTGTAGTGCTGATCAATGGCGGTTCGGCATCGGCATCGGAAATTCTCGCCGGTGCGCTTCAGGATCACGGGCGCGCGGTGATCATGGGCACCCGCTCCTTCGGCAAAGGCTCGGTGCAGACGGTTATCCCCCTGGACGAGACCCACGCCATCAAAATGACCACAGCCCGGTATTACACCCCGGATGGTCGCTCCATTCAGGCCCGTGGTATCGCCCCGGATATCGAAGTCCGCCCGGCGACGCTGACTGAAATCGAAGGCGGCCCGCTGTTCAGCGAGGCCAGCCTGGCCGGTCACCTGGAGAACGGCGATGACGAACGCGACAACGGCCAGCTCGATGTCAGCAACACGGAAGTTAACCGCGACTACCAGCTTCGCTCTGCCCTGAACCTGCTGAAAGGCATGAGTATTCTGGGCCAGCGGGGAGAACGCATCGAGTGAAGCCCGGCAGTTTTTTTGCCTTGGCGCTGGTACTGCTGCTGGGTACCGGCCCCTGTCTGGCCAATGGGACTGCCCCTGTCACCTACGAGGGGCCGCCACCCACCATCGCCATCATCATTGATGATATGGGGGCCAACGCCCGGGAAGGTCGCCGGCTGATCAATCTGGAACAGCCCCTGACCCTGGCGTTTTTGCCCTGGCGCCGTCATACCACCGAACTGGCGACACTGGCTCACCGGAACCAGAAGGAAGTGATGCTGCACGCGCCCATGGAGAACACCCGCAGTATCGGGCTGGGCCCGGGCGGACTGACGGCGGATATGGACCAGGCGACCCTGACCCGCATTCTGCGTCAGTCACTGCATGCGGTGCCCCACGTACAGGGGGTCAACAATCACATGGGCAGTCTTTTGACTCAGCTCAGCGAACCCATGGAATGGGTGATGGACGAGCTGGCCAACTATCCCCTCTACTTTGTTGATAGCCGCACTATTGCGACCACGGTCGCTGGCAAGACGGCGGCGCGCAAGCAGGTGCCCACCGTCACCCGGGACGTGTTTCTGGACCATGAGCAGACGGAAGAGTTTGTACACCAGCAGTTCCAGCAACTGATCCGTAAAGCCCGCCGGGACGGCACTGCCATTGCTATTGGTCACCCTCATACGGTAACCGTGGACTATCTCGAGCGGGTACTGCCCGAGCTGGACGAGCAGGGTATTGCAGTAGCAACGGTGAGCGCGATCTGGGCCATGAGACACAACAACCAGCGGATGTTTGCGGAAGGGGCAAGGCACCAAATCGAGCCGACCATTGCTGAGCGCCTTGATCAGCCTGAAGACTGATTGCGCGGCTGCGGTCCTGTCAACCCCTCATCACCCCTTCCCCAGGAGCTTCACGACGAAATCTCTTCGAGTGGAGCCTCCCTCATGTACTCACGGCTGTAAACCTAGACAAGGCATTACGCTGGTTTCCAGTAGTTGATCTATCTCTTTAAACAGATGCAGATTTTGTTTAGTAACGTGATAAACCAAGGCATCATGCCCTGCAACCAATTCCCTTGTGCAATCAAAGCCGCCACGGAAGTCTGTTGTACAGCGTCCCCAAACGGTCTCCTCTCCCCGCGCTTTTTGCTCAAGAATCTGCCACTGAAAGCTATCGTTACCGACTTTTAGAAGCGCAGGATGTTCGCTGACCTGAGTTAACTCACTCTCGTGATTCAGTCTGGAGTCTCGGTTCTCGACTACAGTCAGATAGATAGTCTGGTGTCGTGTCCGCCCGTTGCTGATAACGACGGGCTTGTAACCGTCAATGACCTTAGCCAGATGTTCGGCCGGTATCCAAATCCGCACATCCCTCAGGTTGTCGCTTGGGTCAAAACCAGGCGCTCGAGTATTCGAGGCATTCAGCTC
>JAJUHY010000103.1 GCA_029265735.1 Marinobacter segnicrescens
TCATCGGCACCCACAAGCTGCTGCAGGGTGATATCCGCTTTAAAAACCTGGGCCTGGTCATCATCGATGAAGAGCATCGCTTCGGTGTCGGTCAGAAAGAGAAGTTCAAGGCCCTTCGCGCCGAAGTAGACATGCTGACCCTGACGGCCACCCCCATCCCACGCACCCTGAATATGGCCATGGGCCACCTGCGGGATCTCTCCATCATTGCCACACCTCCGGCCCGCCGGCTGTCGGTGAAAACGTTCGTGCGGCAGAAAGACAACGCCATGGTCAAGGAGGCCATCCTGCGGGAAATCCTGCGGGGCGGTCAGGTGTACTTCCTGCATAACGATGTTTCGACCATTCAGAAAGCCGCAGAGGATCTGCGCACTCTGGTTCCGGAAGCCCGTGTCGGCGTCGCCCATGGCCAGATGCGGGAGCGGGAACTGGAACAGATCATGTCGGACTTCTACCACAAGCGGTTCAATGTGCTGGTGTGCACCACCATTATTGAAACCGGCATCGACGTTCCCAGCGCCAACACCATCATTATTGAGCGTGCGGACAAGCTGGGGCTGGCCCAGTTGCACCAGCTCCGTGGCAGGGTTGGCCGCTCCCATCACCAGGCGTACGCCTATCTGCTGACACCACCGCCAAAAGCGATGACCGCGGACGCTCGCAAGCGGCTGGATGCCATTTCCGAAGCCCAGGATCTGGGTGCCGGCTTTATGCTGGCCACCCACGACCTGGAGATCCGTGGTGCTGGCGAGCTGCTCGGAGAAGAGCAGAGCGGCCAGATTGAAAGCATCGGCTTTACTCTTTACATGCAACTGCTGGAAGAAGCGGTGAAGGCCATTCGTGACGGTCGTACCCCCAACGCCGAGTTGCCGCTCAGTCATGGCACCGAAATGAACCTGCGGATTCCGGCCCTGATTCCGGACGATTACCTGCCAGACGTTCATAACCGCCTGATGCTCTACAAGCGCATCGCGAGCGTTAAAACGGAGGAAGAACTCAAGGAGCTGCAGGTGGAAATGATCGACCGCTTCGGACTGCTGCCGCAACCGGCCAAGAATCTGATCCGCCAGACCAGCCTGCGACTTCGGGCCGAGGCTCTGGGCATTGTCAAAGTGGATACCGGACGGGAATGGTTGAAACTGGAATTCGGCAACAACGCAAACGTGGACCCGCTGATTCTGGTTCAGAAGGTGCAACAACAACCTAATCAGTACCGGCTTGAAGGGGCAAATACCTTCAGCGTGCGGCTGAAAGACGATACAACCGATGGTAAACTCGACGCCATCTCGGCGGCACTGGCGGAACTGGCAGCCTGAACCGATAGCAGCTCAGCCCCGGGAGGATAAGGAGACGACCGGCCCACCGGCCGTTGTTGTCGATTCCGAAGAACGGATCAGGAGATATCCCTTGCATAAACCCGCCTTTACATTCGCCGGCCGGGGACTTGCCGCCCTGGCCCTGCTGGCAATTCTGTCAACGTCAGCTTTTGCCCAGGACCGTTACCGCGCCGAGGTGGTGATACTGGAGCGGCTGGCCGACCCGCTGCTGCAGGAAAACATGGCCGGCAAGATGCCGGAACCGATCAGCAGCGACAGACACCTGTGGGTGGTAGACGAAGCGGGTAACCGGATATCGGACCTCAACCTGACCAGCAACCTGACCCTTAACAATTCCACCGCCCGGCTGGAAAACAGCGGTAAGTACCGTGTTCTGATGAAAGCCGGCTGGATTCAGGAGTTTCCGCAGAACTACAACGGCAGGCCGCTGGCCATTGAACTGGGCGACTATCTCAGCGCCGCGGGCCACCGGGCCATCGAAGGTACGATTGAAATCAATCGCCGTCGCTTTTTGCTGGTTACCGTGAACCTGAATCACTGGCGTGAAGCGGATGGTGCAGATCAGCAGGCCCGCATTATCCGAACCTCAGATACTGATGCAGGCCAGGCTCAGGCAGACCTGCAGAGCGACGGGGACGCGCCCATCAACACGGGCTATAGCCTGGGTGAAGAAGCGACAGGGAAAGAGCTGATTACCTGGATTCGGGAAACCCGCCGCATGCGCAGCAAGGAAATCCACTTCGTAGACTCATCCACCATCGGCGTGTTGCTCTACTTCCGGCCTCTCGACTAGCTTTTTGAGCATGCTTCCTGCTCGACGGCCCGCCGCCGTCCCGTGGCACAAAAACCACGGTGCGGCGGCTGATCCTTGCAGATGACCCGCTCAGGCCTCTAGCGCGGGAATGACTTCCTCAAGCACAGCCCTGACACTACTCATCCCTTCTGCCAGTGCCTGCTCTATTTCTTCCATGGTGATTATGTGGTCCGACTTGCCCGCCGCCCAGTTGACTGACAGGGCCAGGCAGGCGTAGGGCAACCCCAGCTCGGCTGCCAGCGCGGCTTCGGGCATACCGGTCATGCCCACCAGATCACAACCGTCCCGCTCCATCCGGGTTACCTCGGCGGCCGTCTCCAGTCTTGGTCCCTGGGTGGCACCATAGACCCCGTAGTCCACCGCCAGTATCTGCCGACGTCCAGCCGCTGCCAACAAAGCCTGGCGCAGGGATTCGTCGTACGGAAAGGTAAAGTCGATGTGGGTCACTCCGTCGAGCGGTTCGACGCCGTCGCCCTGTTCAAAATAGGTGTGCTGCCGCCCCCAGGTGTAATCAATAATCTGATGCGGAACGGCAATTCTGGCCGGGCCCATGGCCGACGTAATACCGCCAACCGCATTCACTCCGATCACACGGGCGGCCCCGGCCTCACGCAGCGCCCAGAGGTTGGCCCGGTAATTGACCTGATGGGGCGGAATCCGATGGGGATGACCGTGCCGGGCCAGAAACAGTACCGGGTGACCGTTAAGATCGCCCCGTATGACCGGCCCTGAGGGTTCTCCCCAGGGCGTCGTGATCATCCGCTCTTCCTGTACGGTCAGTCCGTCAAGCTCGGTAAGGCCGGTACCACCGATGATGGCGGTCTGCCCTGCTCCAACTGAACCCGCTGTTGGCCCGGTCATGACTCGCCCTCGTCACCATGAGTGGTGGTCTGAGCCAGGCTGGAAGGCTCGCGCATCGGCCCCGGCTCAGCCCCTCTGCGGTTGCGATGCTTAACAGCGCCGGTGCCCTCTTCCTCCGGCCGTTCCTGCTCAACCCGCAGGGCATCCGCCACATGCAGGGTTCGTGTGGGCAGAGCAATCTGGGCACCGTAGGACTCTATAATATTGCTGATTCGCAGCATCACGTCCTGCTTGACCTCGTGATACTTCACCCACTGCGTGGTCTTGGTAAAGGTATATATCATGATATCCAGTGAGTCCTCGCCAAAGCCCAGGAAGTTGACGATCAGGGTCCGCTCCCTGGCTTCGATCTCTTCATGATCCAGAAGCATTTTGCGGATATCCGCGACAATATTCTCAACTTCTTTCACATCCAGATAGCGGATACGGATGGTTTCTGAAATTCGGCGGTTCTTCATCCGCGACGGATTCTCCACCGCTATCTGGGTAAACACGGCGTTGGGGACGTAAAGAGGACGTTGGTCAAAGGTCCGGATGGTGGTCAGACGCCACCCGATCACCTCTACCGTGCCTTCAATTTCCCGGTCCGGAGAGCGTATCCAGTCACCCACCTTGAACGGCCGGTCCAGATGGATAATGAAACCGCCGAAAAAGTTTGCCAGCAGATCCTTGGCGGCGAAGCCCACTGCGATGCCGCCGATACCGCCAAAGGCCAGCACCCCGGAAATGCTGTAGCCGAGGGACTGCATCACCGTCAGCGCCGCCGTGATGAGCACCACTGCCCGCAACAACTTGCAGACGGCGTTGACTGTGGTGTAATCCATCGGCCGCTTCATTTTTACCGGCGAGATCAGAATCTCTTCCGCCTGCTTGATCATGCCGAACACGGTCCACACGATGATGCCGATAAACCCGAGCTCAAGCAGCTTGTCATTGGCGGCAAAAATTTCAGCATCGGAGTATCTGTGGGCCACTTCTGCCGCCCAGTAGACCCCCTGCAGCCAGACAAAGCCGATCATCGGTCGCCGCAGTGCATGCAGTACCGCATCGTCCCAGAGATTTTCCGTCCGCTCGAACCTTCGCTCCAGCAGTAAAATGATCCGGCTGATGATGAACGCAACCGTGGCGGTGGCGAACACCAGGCCAAACACCACAATGGCTACCCGCCAGCTCTGGGACAACATATCCCAGTTGTCCAGCCAGCTGGTCAGTACTTCTGGAGCGTCTTCCACAAATGTCTCCTTTTACATTGTCTTTTCGGAAGGGTTGGTCTCAGGGCTCGATGATTACAACGGAGCCGTGATCAAGGCGGTCATACAGCTCGATCACATCCTGGTTACGCATCCGTATGCAGCCATGTGAGCGGGCTACACCCATGGGCTCGGTATCCGGGGTGCCATGAATGTATATGAAACGCCGGAAGGTATCGACACCGGGCCCCCGGTTGATTCCCTTTTCGAGACCGCATAGCCAGATGATGCGAGACAGAATCCAGTCCCGCTGAGGATATTGTCGGGCCAGCTCCGGTGACCAGCGTTCGCCAGTGGGCCGTCGGGCGACGAAAACTGTGCCTGGGGGAGCGCCGTTACCGATCAGGGCCCGGACATAATGACGTCCCCGGGGCGTGCAACCGGAATCCTGGGTTTCCCCCGGACCGTTCAGGGCGGTGGAAACCGGCCATTGGAGTTGCTCGCCACTGGTGCCATACCAGGTCAGAGTTTGTGGCCCCAGGCGGATGATGACCTGGGGTTTTCCGGAACGGGAAAGTGAGGGGCACATTAAACAAGAGCTCCTGCATATTGGAATCAGGAGCAAAGGCTATCGGACAGCGGATACGGTGGCAACCAGAATGCGATCAGGCTCAGCCTGCGGCAGGCTGGCCCGAGGCGGTGGCCTCCGGCCGGGGTACCATCATCAGATCAGGTGCCTGCATACCGGCGGAGAGGAAAGGAATTAGTCGGGCGGCGATCTCCTGGATCGATGTCTCAACGCCGGTCTTTGTCTGCAGGATACCGCGCAGGGCGTCGCTGGATGACATGGTGAAGGCGGTCGCGCCCAGCATAAACTGTATACGCCAGTAGCGGTCCACGGCTGAGAGCTGAGGCGTGGCCTGTTTGAGCAACCCCATAAAGCGATGGAAGATATCCCGGTACTCTTCTTCAAGATACTCTCGCAGATGCTCCTGGGACTGGGTATAGGCCAGTCCCAGCAGGCGCATGAAGATCGAAATCCCCCGCTCATTTCGCTGAGGCATACGCACCGCACTGCCGGTCAGTGCGCCAAGAATTTCCTCAACGGTCAGGACGCGATCGCCCGGGCGTGCCTCCAGGTCGTCAAATTCCGCTTCCAGTGTGGCCGAATAGGGCGTCAGAAACCGGGCAAAAACCGACTGGATCAGTGCATTTTTGGATCCGAAGTGATAGTTAACCGCTGCCAGGTTGACACCAGCCTTGCTGGTAATCATTCTGAGAGATGTTTCCGCAAAACCCCGATCAGCGAAGAGTTCCTCCGCCGCATCAAGGATTCGGTCAACGGTATCTGACTGCGCCACGGGACCTTCCTCTAGAAAAACGAATGTTTAAAACATACGTTTCAAACAGATAGGTGTCAAGCGCCGGGGAGGTTCTGCTTCTTACCGTCGGCGTCTTGGATCGGGGCTGCTTCATCAGGTACATCTGGCTTCGGAGCGCCGGCTTCGGCTTCCGTAACCGGGGGTTTCTCATTGGATGCAGTGACCGTCTCAGCGACGGTTTTCCAGCCGCGGTCGATGGCCTGCTGATGGCCCTCGAAGTAGGCGTTCTGCAGGCGCTGGTAGGCCTTCTCCGCCTCCAGCATAAAGATCAGATACAAACGAAACTGTTCGCGACGGGTCAGGGATGCGGCCAGCCGGCGCTGCTCTGACAGATGACGCAGCACGCTGAAGCGGGGCGCCGCCAGAGCCGGATTAAACTCTGACAGTTCGTTACACTGCCAGATCAGCCCCAGTTCGCCTTCCAGGTGAGCCACATGGCGGCGGGCGTCCCGCAACAGTTGCTGGCGCCGGAAGATCAGATCCAGATAAGACGGTTTAGAGGTGTACAGCCGCCGCACAAACGGCACGCCCAGAAGCAGGATCACCACGAAGGCACCAAAGCCACCCCCTGCAATCCAGGCTGGCACCATACCGGTGATACCGCTCAGAAAAACCAGCGCTGCAACCACCACACACAGCACCCAGGTGTCCCGATGGCGCCGGGCCGCATTCAGAGTGTAACTGTCTGGCCAACCGGCAAGTGAAAGACGGTTGAAGTCCATCAGTGTGACCCGCTCACACTGCCGCAGCAATCGCCGTAGCCGCCGCTGGGAAGATTCCGCATAGCGCTGCTCCACCACATCAGCGTCTTCAGGTACGTCAGGGTTGCTGCCCCCGGCCTCAGCGCCTGCTGGCACCTCCTCTGTATGGCCCTCCATCGCTGGCCCGCCGGGTTGTTCGCGGGGGGCTGAAGCCACCGCCGGCGCACCCTGCGGGTCAGTCACAGCCGCTGGCCTTTCAGCCTCAGGGTCTGCGGCACGGCCGGGGCGAAGTACCGGCTCCTGCCAGGCGGTCCCGGACTGTTGCTGTGTTGTGGTGGAGTCTGCCATTACTGTCAGCCAATGGTTTACCGTTATCCTGAATTTGCAATATGCAAGCGACTGCTACGCGAATAACTTCAGGGGCTCTGAACTGGTTATCGCCGGATGATCCGGTTTCTTTAACCGGATCTCCGCAGAAAGCCTTTTGATAGCTTACCTGCGGAGGGATACACTTGCGTGTTCCGAAATGTAACGGGGGATTAGCATGTTTACCGGTATCGTTCA